>NZ_JBEYKR010000005.1:0-124156 GCF_040703535.1 Streptomyces sp. NPDC007346 | reverse complement strand
AAGCAGTTCTACCTGCCCGAAGCACACACCGACTTCGTGGTCCGCCGCGCCGGCGCCCGCCGCGCCGGGGTGCCGGTCCCGCTCGCCGTCCTGGTCCCGCACCTGAAGCCGCCTCTCGCCGTGCCGTCGTACGACCGTCGCCGTACGGCCGTACGCCCCGATTCTCGCCGACCGGGGGCGGGTGCCGGGCCACGGCCCCGGGTCGGTCAGCGGCTCACCGGCTCGTCCGCGAGCCGGGGCGCCGGCTCGTCCGTCGCCGCGGGGGTCCGCCCCGGCAGGTACAGGCCGACGACCACCGCACCGATCAGGGCGACGGCGGCCGAGCCGAGCGCGGTCACGTGCATGGCGCTGATGAAGGCGTCGTTGGCGGCGGCGACCAGGGGCTTTCCGGCCACCGGGCCGAGCTTCGCGGCCGCGCCGAGCGTGGCCTCGATGGACTCGCCTGCCACGTCCCTGACGCCGGCCGGGACCGCGCCGAGGTGGCCCTCGATGTCGCCCCGGTAGACGGTGGAGAGCACCGAGCCGAGGACCGCGATGCCGAGCGCCCCGCCGACCTGGCGGAAGGTGTTGTTGATGGCGGAGCCGGAGCCGGCCTTCTCGCGGGGCAGCGCCTGCATCACGGCGACGGTGACGGGCGGCATGATGTGCGCCATCCCGGTGCCCTGGACGAAGAAGACGAGGCACAGCACCCACACCGGCGTACCGGCGTCGAACAGGGCGAAGCAGGCGAGTCCGGCGGCGACCAGCAGCATGCCCACCGTGCAGACCGCGCGGGCGCCGAAGCGGTCCACGACCAGCCGGGCCCGGGGCGCGAAGATCATCTGGGCGGCGGCGAGCGGAACGATCAGCAGGCCCGACTGGAGGGCGCTGTAGCCGCGCACGCTCTGGAGGTAGAAGGCGGAGAAGAACGTCACGCCCATGAGGGCGAAGAAGACCAGCGCTATGGCGGCGACGGCGGCGGAGAACGCCGGCTTCCTGAAGTACGTGATGTCGATCGCCGGGTGGCTGCTGCGCTTCTCGTGCCAGACGAATCCGGCCAGCACCAGCAGGCCGCCGACGATGGAGAGCAGCACGGTGGTGTCGGTGAAGTCGGCGAGTTCGCCGCCCCGGATGATCCCGTAGACCAGCAGGACCAGGCCGACGATGGAGAGCACGACGCCCACCGGGTCGACCCTGCCGGGCTTCGGGTCGCGGGAGTCGGGGACCAGGATCGCCATGGCGATCAGGGCGAGGACGACCACGGGGACGTTGACCAGGAAGATCGAGCCCCACCAGAAGTGCTCCAGGAGCAGCCCGCCGGTGATCGGGCCGATCGCGATGCCGAGGCCGACGCTGCCGGCCCAGATGCCGATGGCCTTGGGCTGTTCGTCGCGCTCGAAGACGTTCATCAGGACGGCGAGGGTGGCGGGCATCACGAAGGCCGCGCCGAAGCCCATCAGGGCGCGCCAGGTGATGAGTTCGCCGGGCGAGGCGGACATCGCGGCCAGGGCGGAGCCGAGGCCGAAGACCAGGATGCCGAAGAGGAGGACCTTCTTGCGGCCGATGCGGTCGCCGAGCAGCCCGGCGGTGAACAGGAGTCCGGCGAAGACGAGCGTGTAGGAGTTGATCGCCCACTCCAGCTCGCTCTGGGTGGCGCCGATGCCGGTGGGCGCGGGGCTGGCGATCGTCTTGACCGCGACGTTCAGGATCGAGTTGTCCAGCACCACGATGAGCAGGCTGAACATGAGGACGGTGAGGATCCACCAGCGGCGGCGGTGGACCGCCTCGGGTATGCGGGGCTCCGCGGCGGGCGCGGAGGCGGGGGTGGAGGCGGAGGGCGACGGTACGGGCATGGGGGCGAGCCTAACGCGGTTTCGATACGGGACCGTCTCGTATTGTTAAAACTTTGCCCAACCGCCACCCGGCGGACAGCTCGGTGGCCCACTTCCCGTTTGCCCGGACGGGATGCCACCATGGAAGAGATCCGGGGACGCCGTCAGGGCGCCTCGAGATGACGAAGGAGCTACCGACCATGTCGCTTCCGGCTGCGCAGAATCCGTCCTCCCCCGCAGGTGCGTCCCCCGACAGCAGCAAGGCGCTGTACGGAGGGAAGTCCACCCGCCGCATCACCGTCCACGACATCGCCGCCGCCACCGGGCGCGGCGAGAAGTGGCCCATGCTCACCGCCTACGACGCGATGACCGCGTCCGTCTTCGACGAGGCCGGCATCCCGGTCATGCTCGTCGGCGACTCGATGGGCAACTGCCACCTCGGCTACGAGACCACCGTGCCCGTCACGATGGACGAGATCGCCCTGCTCTCCGCCGCCGTCGTACGGGGCACCAGGCGCGCCCTCGTCGTCGCCGACCTGCCCTTCGGCTCGTACCAGGAAGGCCCCGTCCAGGCGCTGCGCAACGCCACCCGGCTGATCAAGGAGTCGGGCGTCGGCGCGGTCAAGCTGGAGGGCGGCGAGCGGTCCCACGAGCAGATCCGGCTGCTGGTCGAGGCGGGCATCCCGGTCATGGCCCACATCGGCCTGACCCCCCAGTCCGTCAACGCCATGGGCTACCGGGTGCAGGGCCGCGGCGAGGAGGCGGCCCACCAGCTGCTGCGCGACGCCAAGGCGGTCCAGGACGCGGGCGCGTTCGCCGTCGTGCTGGAGCTCGTACCGGAGGAGCTGGCCGCCGAGATCACCCGCACCCTGCACATCCCGACCGTCGGCATCGGGGCCGGCGCGGCGACCGACGCGCAGGTGCTCGTCTACACCGACATGGTCGGGCTGACCGGCGGCAAGGTGCCGCGCTTCACCAAGCAGTACGCGAACCTGCGCAAGGTGCTCGGCGACGCGGCGAAGGAGTTCGCCGACGAGGTCGTGGGCGGCACGTTCCCCGCGCCGGAGCACACGTTCCACTGACGCGCTGACCGCCGCTGGGCACGCACCGACCATTTCCCGCACCACCGACAGCCCGCCGACATCCCCCATCGGCGGGCTGTCGCGCGTCCGGACGCCCGTATCGGCGGCCTGTCGGTGAGCTGTCGGCGGACGCTGGTCCCATGGTGGACATGGAACGAATCGACAGGAACCCCAGGAGCGGCACGAACGCCGTCGAGGTACGGGGGCTGGTCAAGCACTACGGCGAGACCAAGGCACTGGACGGCGTGGACCTCGACGTCCGGGAAGGCACCGTCCTCGGTGTGCTCGGCCCCAACGGCGCCGGCAAGACCACCCTCGTACGCTGCCTCTCCACGCTGATCACCCCCGACGCCGGACACGCGGTCGTCGCGGGCTACGACGTGGTGACCCAGCCGCGCCAGCTGCGCCGCAGGATAGGCCTGACCGGGCAGTACGCCTCGGTCGACGAGAAGCTCTCCGGCTGGGAGAACCTCTACATGATCGGGCGGCTGCTCGATCTGCCCCGCAAGCAGGCGCGGGCCCGCGCGGACGAGCTGCTGGAGCGGTTCTCGCTCACCGAGGCCGCCAAGCGGGCCTGCATGGAGTACTCCGGCGGGATGCGCCGCCGTCTCGACCTGGCCGCCTCGATGATCGGCAGCCCGTCGGTGCTGTACCTGGACGAGCCGACGACCGGCCTGGACCCCCGGACCCGTAACGAGGTCTGGGACGAGGTGCAGCGGATGGTCGCCGAGGGCGCGACCGTGCTGCTGACCACCCAGTACATGGAGGAGGCCGAGCAGCTCGCCAAGGAGCTGACGGTCATCGACAAGGGGAAGATCATCGCCCGGGGCGGGGTCGACGAGCTGAAGGCCAAGGTCGGCGGCCGCACCCTGCACATCCGCCCCTCGGACCCGGCGGAGCTGCCCGCGATGGCCCAGGCGATCCGGGAGGCCGGGCTCGACGGCGTCGCCGGGGTGCAGGCCGTGCCGGACGAGGGGCTGCTGTACGTCCCCATCCTCAGCGACGAGCAACTGACCGCCGTCATCGGGCTGCTGGGCGTACGGGGCTTCTCCCTCGCCCATGTCGCCACCGCCCTGCCCAGCCTGGACGAGGTGTTCCTCGCGATCACCGGCGACAAGGCCTCCCCCCTCACCGACGCCGCTCCCCAGGAGGTCGCCGCATGAGTACCACCACCCTGACCCCCGCGCCCGCCGGGTCCGCGGACACCTCCCCGTCGAAGGCCGGGGCGGCCGAGGAGGGCCGGATAGGGCTGCGGGCCAACCTGCGGCACATCGGGGCCCTGGCGCGGCGCAATCTGCTCCAGATCAAGAAGGACCCGGAGTCGATGTTCGACGTCCTTCTGATGCCGATCATCTTCATCCTGCTCTTCGTGTACGTCTTCGGCGGCTCGATCGGCGCCAGCCTCGGCGGGAACCGGCAGGACTACCTGAACTACCTCGTTCCGGGGCTGCTGGCGATGATGGGCATGAACA
Source organism: Streptomyces sp. NPDC007346 (assembly GCF_040703535.1). Lineage (NCBI taxonomy): Bacteria > Bacillati > Actinomycetota > Actinomycetes > Kitasatosporales > Streptomycetaceae > Streptomyces > Streptomyces sp. NPDC007346. The sequence goes on along the minus strand of NZ_JBEYKR010000005.1, from coordinate 119,791 downwards.
TCTCCATGGCCGTCGGCACGGGCGTCAACGACGACTTCCGCAAGGGGGTCATGGACCGGTTCCGGACGATGCCGATCGCCCGTTCCTCGGTGCTCATCGCCAAGATCGTGGTGGAGCTGGGGCGGCTGATGGTCGCCACGCTCATCCTGCTGATCATGGGCTTCGTCCTCGGCATGGAGCTGAAGGGCTCGGTGCTCGGACTCCTGGGAGCCATCGCGCTGGCCGCCGTGTTCGGCGCGGCCATCATGTGGATCTTCATCCTGCTCGGGCTCTCCCTGCCGACGGCCCAGGCCGTGCAGGGGACGGCGATGATCGTGCTGATGCCGTTGCAGTTCGGCTCCTCCATCTTCGCCCCGACGCAGACCATGCCGGGCTGGCTCCAGTCGTTCACCGACTACAACCCGCTGTCCAACCTCGCGGACGCGGTGCGCGGGCTCATGATGGGCGGCCCGGTCGCCGGCCCGGTCTGGGCGACGCTCGCCTGGAGCGCCGGAATCACGCTGGTGATGGCGCCGCTGGCGGTGTCCAAGTTCCGCAAGAAGGCCTGAGCGTCCCGGACACCCGCGGTGTCACCGGTACGTCTCCGCCAGGGCGGTGGCCTCGTCGAGGGTGAGGCCACCGCCCTCCTCGTACGCCGCCGTGAACGCCGCGTCGTCGAGCCGCGCCCGCACGGCCTCCTCGGCGTCCGCCAGGTTGCGGCGCTCGACCATGCTCGGTACGTGCCCCTTGGGCAGAAGGGCCGCCTGGAGCCCCAGCATCCGGGCGGCGTCCCGGGCCGCCCCGGCGGTGCCGGCGGCGTCGAGCCCGGCGAGCGCGTGGGCGGCGGCCGTCAGGTGGGAGGACGGCATCTGCGGGGCGACCATCATCGACAGCCGGTCCCGCGACCTGTCCAGCGCGGTCAGCGCGTTGTCCACGGCGGAGGCGTACGCGCCTTCGAGGTTGTCCAGCCAGGACAGCACGCCGAAGACGAAACCGCCGAAGATGGCGACGTCGCGCACCCCGAAGTCCTCGCGGACCTGTTCCGCCTGACCGCGGGCCTCGTCCACGCGCCCCTGGAGCCCGAGGACGAACGCCAGGTGCATCCGGGCCATCGGGGTCGCCTCGTGGGCCGACTGCCGCCCGTTCCCGGTGACCTCGCGCAGGATGGCCTCGGCCTCCGGGAGGCGGTCGATCTCGATGAGCGCCCCGGCGTACCGCGCGCGCAACAGCGCCACCTGGCTCTGGGCGCCGATCTTCCGCGCGTACTCCACGGCGGCCGCGTAGTCCCCCAGGGCCGCGGTGAACTCGCCTGCCCGCTCGTTGGCCTCGCCCCGTGCGGAGAGCGCCTCGGCGGCGCCCCAGTCGTCGCCGAGCCGGGTGTAGATCTCCAGGCTCTCGTCGGCGTCGGCACGTGCCTCGGCCACCCGCTCCGGGTCGTTGGCCCGGAAGTTGGCGCGGGTGTGGAGCGCCGAGCCGAGCTCCCACTCGTATCCGAAGGCCCGGGAGGCCTGGACCGTCTCGTCCAGCAGGTCGTACATCCGCTCCATGTCACCGCTGAGCAGGATCGCGAGCATCCACAGCGTGCCGGGCATGCGACAGGTCTGCGGCTGTCCGGGCCGGTAGGTGTCGGCGATGATCCCCAGGCGCGCCCTGCCCTCGGGGGTCGACCACGCGCTGATCGCGTGGTCCACGCCCGCCAGTTGGAGCAGCGCCACTCCGCGCCGCGCCTCCGCGAGCTGTTCACCGTCCATCGGCGGCGGCCGGTCGGTGGCCCGCTCCATCAGCGAGGGGGCCCGGACACCGGGCTCGGCGAACGGGTCGGGGCCCAGCGAGGAAGCGGCCTCGCCCCACTGGCGGGCGTCCGAGCGCAGGTCGCGCAGCATCCAGTACCAGGACATCGACAGCACGATGCACAGCGCCTCGTGCTCGTCCCGGACGGCGACGGCATGGCGGAACGCGGTGCGCAGGTTCTCGTACTCGCGCTGGAAGACCGCGATGGCGTCCCGCTGCCCGGCGCCCCGCACCTCGGGCCCGGTGATACGGGCCAGCTCCCGGAAGTGGACCAGGTGCCGGCGCTCGACCGCCTCCCGCTCGCCGGCCTCGTCGAGCCGCTCGGAGGCGTACTCCCCGACCGTCTCCAGCAGCCGGTAGCGCATCTGCGCGTCGTCGCCGGGCACGGCGACGACGAGGGACTTGTCGACGAGGGAGCCGAGCAGGGAGGCGACGTCGAGGGAGTCCACGGCGACGGTCCCGTCCCGCTCGGGCAGCGCGCAGACCTCCTCGGCGGCGGCGAGGGAGCAGCCGCCGGCGAAGACGGCCAGGCGGCGCAGCACGGCGTGCTCGGCCCCGTCGAGCAGCTCCCAGGACCAGTCGACGACGGCGCGCAGGGTCTGCTGGCGGGGCAGCACGGTCCGGCTGCCGTTGGTGAGGAGGCGGAAGCGGTCGTCCAGCCGGTCGGCGATCTGGCGGGGGGTGAGCATCCGCAGCCGGGCGGCGGCCAGTTCGATGGCGAGCGGCAGCCCGTCCAGGCGGCGGCAGATCTCGGCGCAGGCGGCGGCGGTCTCCTCGTCGGTGTCGGTGCGGAAACCCGGCCGGGCGGCGGCCCCTCGCTCGGCGAGCAGGCGCAGGGCCATCGGGTCGGGCAGCGGGTCGACGGGCCGGACGAACTCGCCCGGTACGCCGAGGGGTTCGCGGCTGGTGGCCAGGACGGTGAGGTGCGGGCAGTGGGTGAGCAGGTGGTCGGTGAGGGCGGCCGCCGCCCCGACGACGTGCTCGCAGTTGTCCAGGAGCAGCAGCATCCGGCGCGGGGCGCAGTGCTCGGTGAGGCGTACGAGGGGGTTGTCGCCGGAGCGGTCGGCGGCCCGCAGCTCCTCGGCACCGGCCCCGCGCAGCACGGTCTCGCGGGCGCCGAGCGCGCTCAGGACGGCCTCGGGCACGGCGTCCGGGTCGTCGACGGGGGCCAGCTCGGCCAGCCAGACCCCGTCGGGCCAGGCGTCGGCGGCCGCCTCCGCGGTCTCCTGCGACAGCCGGGTCTTGCCCGCGCCACCGGGCCCGAGGAGGGTGACGAGCCGGGCCTGGGACAGGTCCTCGCGCAGGGCCGCGATGTCGTTGTCGCGGCCGACGAAGCTGGTGAGCCGGGCCCGGAGGTTGCCGGACGCGGGCGGCGGGGCGGGCCGGGCGGGCCGCTCCCCGGTGGCGGGCGGCGCCGGGGGCGGGGGCGGCCGCAGGGGCTCGGGCGCGGCTTCCTGGTGGAGGAGCTGCCCGTACAGGCCGCGCAGTTCGGGCCCCGGGTCGGTGCCGAGGCGTTCGGAGAGTACGGTGCGCACCTCGTCGTAGGCCGCCAGTGCCTCGGCCGTTCGTCCGGCGTCCCGCAGGGCCCTGATGCGCAGGGCCTGGAGCGGTTCGTCGAGCGGGTGGGCGGCGCAGAGCGCGGTCAGCTCCCACAGCGCCTCGTCCGCCCGCCCCAGGACGCGCAGCGCCTCCAGCCGGGCCCGCCGGGCGCCGAGCCTGCGGGCCTCCAGGCGGGAGGCGGGCTCCGTACGGTCGGGGAGGTCGGCGAGCGGCGGGCCGTTCCAGAGCGCGAGGGCCTCGTCGAGGACGGTGACGGCCCCGGCCGCGTCGCCCCGCTCCAGGGCCCGGCTCCCCTCCCCCGCCAGCCGCTCGAAGCGGTGCAGGTCCACGGCGTCCGCCTCGGCGGCGAGCCGGTAGCCGCCCTCCACGGACTCGACGGCGCTGCGGCCCAGCGCCCGCCGCACCCGCCCGACCAGCGCCTGGAGCGCGCCGGCCGCGTCGGCGGGCGGATCACCGTCCCACACCTCGTCCACGAGCACCCCGGCCGGGACCGTCCGCCCGGGGTGCAGGGCGAGGACGGTGAGCAGGGCGCGCAGCCGCGCCCCGCCGAGGGCGACGGCCGTACCGTCGTCGCGAAGTGCCCGGGTGGTGCCGAGGATGCAGTAGCGCACGGGCCCATTGTCATCGACGGAGGCGGGCGCGGTGGTGGCCGGGTGGTGCTCCTCGGGTTGACCGGGTGGTACTCCTCGGGTTGACCGGGTGGTACTTGTCGGGTTGGCAGGGGTGCCCCTCGGCTCGATGGGGTGGTGCGGCTCTCGGGTCGACCGGCTGATGCTCCTCCGGGTTGACGGCATGGAACTCCTGACCGGGTCGTCGTCGTTGCCGCCGTGTCGGCGTACCCACAGCCGTCGCCGTTCCGCCCCAGCCCCAGCCCCAGCCCCAGCCCCAGCCCCAGGAGTGTGTGCCGATGACCACCGCAGCCACCCGCGGGGACCGGAGGATCAGCCCGGTCTTCCTCGGGATCGCCGCCGTCACCGCCGTCGCGGGCTGGGCCGTGTGGTCGGGGACGGGGGGCGCCACCGGCTTCGCGGTCTTCCTCTTCGTCACCGGGGCCTGGATCGTCTCGCTCTGTCTCCACGAGTACGCCCACGCCCGCACCGCGCTGCACAGCGGGGACCTCTCGGTGGGGGCGAAGGGCTATCTGACGCTCAACCCGCTGAAATACACCCACGCGCTGCTCAGCGTCGTGCTGCCGGTCCTCTTCGTGGTGCTGGGCGGGATCGGCCTGCCCGGCGGCGCGGTCTACATCGAGCGGGCCCGGATCCACGGGCGGTGGAAGCACAGCATGATCTCGGCGGCGGGCCCGCTGACGAACGTGGCGTTCGCGCTCGTGTGCACGGCCCCCTTCTGGCTGGACGCGCTCGACGGGGTCCCGCTCGCCTTCCAGTACGCGCTGGCGTTCCTGGCGATGCTCCAGGTGACGGCGGCGATCCTGAACTCCCTGCCGATCCCCGGGCTGGACGGCTACGGGGTGATCGAGCCCTGGCTCTCGTACCGGATCCGGCGCCAGGTGGAGCCGATCGCGCCGTTCGGGCTCATCGCGGTCTTCGCGATCCTGTGGATCCCCGGGGTGAACATCGCCTTCTTCGACGGGATCTCCTCGCTGCTGGGCGCCCTGGGCGTCGAGAACGCCCAGCGCTACTGCGGCTACGACCTCTACCGCTTCTGGCAGGCGTTCTTCGGCGAGCAGAACCCGGGCTGCGCGGTGGCGTGAGCCCGGGTCCGCGCGGCCCCGGTCAGACAGCGGCGGCCGGTGCGGCCGACGGCTCGGCGCGGGGGCCCCGCCGCCCCTGGCGGAGGGCGGCGGCGAGGATCGCCACGACGACGCCGCCGAACGCCCAGGCGCCGAGGATCCACAGGGCGCCGGTGGTCGCGTTGCCGTCGAAGTAGACGGTGTTGCGCACCACGGTCGTCCCGGCCCCCGGCGGCAGGGCCTGGCCGATCGCGCTCCAGAACGGTGGCAGCAGCGAGGACGGGTACACCCCGCCGGAGCTGGGGTTGCCCAGGACCGTGAAGATCAGGATGGTGAGGCCGAGGCCGACCGTGCCCGCCACCGACTGGAGGGCGACGCCCACCGCGCCGGAGGCGAACACCACCAGGGTGCCGATGCCGACCAGCTCCCAGAAGGCGCCTGGGAGGCAGTTCAGGACCGGGCCCACGATGATCGCCCCGCCGATGCCCGAGACGAAGCCGTACGGGAGCATCGACGCCAGCCGGACCAGGGTGCGGCGCAGGGTGGGCTTCTTGGAGCCGGCCGCCATGTTCAGGGCCGATGCGGCGAGGTAGCCGCCGATGGTCCAGCTGAGGACGAGGTAGAAGGACGACAGGCCCCGCGAGTCGCCGGCGGAGGGCGGGCGGAGGTCGCGTACGACGATCTCGCGGTCCTGGGCGCGGGCGGCCGCCTGAAGGATCTCCGTGGCGGCGGTGGAGGCGGACGGCCCGCCCGCCGAGGCGACGAGCACGGTGTCGGTGCGTCCGGCCGCGTCCATGAGGAGGACGGCGTCGGTGCTCCGGTCCAGCAGCCGGGCCCGTGCCTCGGCGCGGTCCGCGACGGCGGTGACGTGGAGCGGGTCGCCGGGGAGCGCGTCGAGCCGGGCCGTCAGCTCCCGCTCGACGGCGGGCGGGGCGACCACGGTGACCGGCACCTTGTGCGGCTTCGGTGCGTGGAAGGCGCCCATGTAGGAGAGGGCGAAGCCCAGTTGGAGCAGGAGCACCCCCAGCATGACGAGCGCCGACCGGGTGGAGACGGCGTCGCGCAGCTCTCCCAGGATGCCGCGCCTGCCGGTATCGGTCCGTGCGGTCGACCCCGAACCGCCGTCCCTCGCGTCTGCGCTGTCGTCCCTCGGCTCTGCCACGCGGTCCTCCCTCGTCGTACGCGCCACGGCCGTGGCGAGGCCGTCACATGGTCGGCCCCGGGTGGCGTCCGGGCTCCGGGGCGCGCCCACGGGTCAGGGCCCTCGACCCGAACGGCGCAGGGCCGGGGAGGCGTGACGGCCGGGGAGGTGGAGGGGTGACGGCCAGGGAGGCGGGGGCGTGACGGCCAGGGAGGTGGGGAGGGCGGGTCAGCCGGCGTCGGGCGAGGACGCCGTCATGCGCTGCCTGCGTACGTAGAACCAGACCATGTTCGACGAGAGCCCCACGATCAGCACCCAGACGATCCCGAGCAGGCTGCCCTGGGCGAAGGAGACCACGGCCGCCACGACGGCGAGGACGCAGACGACGAGGGCGTAGAGAGCGAGGCGGGGCATGGGGGGCGGCTCCTGTCGGGGAACGGTCGTGGTCCCGTCCAGTGTCCCCCATGCCCCGTTGTGCCCCGCCTGGGGGAGCTCTCCGCGGTGGCGGGCCCGGTCAGACGTCGGTGGTGCGCAGTCCGGCGTGGGCCTTGTAGCGGCGGTTGACCGAGATCAGGTTCGCCACCAGCGACTCGACCTGGTGGGCGTTGCGGAGCCGGCCCGCGAAGATCCCGCGCATCCCGGGGATGCGGCCCGCCAGCGCCTGCACGAGGTCCGTGTCGGCCCGCGCCTCGCCCAGGACGAGGACGTCGGTGTCGATCTCCTCGATGGACTCGTCCTGGAGCAGCACCGCCGAGAGGTGGTGGAAGGCGGCGGTGACCCGTGAGTCCGGCAGCAGGGCGGCGGCCTGCTCGGCGGCGCTGCCCTCCTCCGGCTTGAGGGCGTAGGCGCCCTTCTTGTCGAAGCCGAGCGGGTTGACGCAGTCGATGACGAGCTTGCCCGCCAGCTCCTCGCGCAGGGACTCCAGGGTCTTGGCGTGGCCGTCCCACGGCACGGCGACGATCACGATGTCGCTGCGCCGGGCGCACTCCGCGTTGTCCGTGCCCTCGACGCCGTGGCCAAGCTCGGCGGCCGCATCGGCGGCCCGTCCGGCGTCCCGGGAGCCGAGGGTGACCCGCTGTCCGGCGCGGGCGAGCCGGTAGGCGAGGCCGCGCCCCTGCGGGCCGGTCCCGCCGAGTACGCCGACGCTCAGGGCGGAGACGTCGGGAAGGTCCCAGGGGTCCTTGGCGGGGGGCTTGGGCGCACTGTCGCTGTCCTGTGTGGTCATGGGCCGACCCTACTGCCAGGTAGGGGCCGGGGCCCCGCCCGGAGGCCCCGCGGCCCCCTCGTCGTACGGCCGGACACGCGGTCCTCCGTTCGGGTGACGGGGAGGCGTGCGGGGGTCGCCGGGCGGGACGCGGGGGCAGGATGCCGGGCCATGGATGCCGTACGTGTCGCCCTGCTCCGTGACGTGCTGGCCGGGACCCGGTGGCCGGCCTCCGCCCGCCGGTTCGCCCTGGCGCTGCGCTCGTCCCTCGTACCGGGGGGCGGCGGGCTGCTGCTGGTGGGGACCGAGACGTACGAACCGTGGCACCTGGCGGCCCACCTGGCCGACGAGTCCACCTGGTCCGGGCTGCCGGAGCTGACGCCCACGCTGGTGCGGCACCGGGTGGAGCGGGGCGATCCGGCGCATCTGGCGGTCGGGCTGGGCCGGATCGAGGCGGCGGGGCGGGGCGAGACCGTGCTGCTGGTCGCGCCGGAGCGGCCGGACGGCGGGCTGCTGGAGCGGGTGCACGACGCCCGGCGGGCCGGGGCGCGGGTGCTCGCCCTGGGCGGCGGTGACCCGGAGGTCGGCGGGCTGGCGCACGAGTCGCTGGTGGTCGGCGGGGACGACGAGGTGGACCTGGACACCGTGCAGCACCTGGTGAGCGCGGCGGCCGGGGAGAACAGCAGGCCGGTGGCGCGCGGCGGCCGCACGTTCCGCGACCGGCTCTCACGCCTGGCCGACCGCCTGACGGAGCCGCCGCCGGGGCGGTGGTAGGGCTGGGCGGGGCGGCCGTGCCCCATCCCTGACCCCGGTGGTGGCGCGGTCCTGTGAAAAACCGGTTTGCCCGGAGCGGCCGCAGTACCGATCATGGCCCATCGTGACCGAAGCTCCCCCTGCCTCCCCTCCCCCGTCCCGGCTCCGCGCCCTGCTGCCGGACCTCTCGCCGTGGCGTTCCTCGCCCGACTTCCGGCTGCTGTGGATCCAGGGGCTGATCACGTACTTCGGCAGCTTCATGGCGCTCATCGCGCTGCCGCTCCAGATCAAGCACCTCACCGGCTCGCCGCTCGCGGTCGGGGCGATGGGGGCGGTGGAGCTGGTGCCGCTGGTGATCTTCGGGCTGTACGGCGGGGCGCTCGCCGACTCCGTCGACCGGCGCCGGGTCATCCTGCTCACCGAGGCCGGGCTCGGCGTCCTCGCCGCCATCCTGCTGGTGAACGCGCTGCTCCCGGAGCCGCTGCTGTGGCCGCTGTACGTGGTGGCCGGCGGGGTCGCCGCGCTGGCCGGGCTCCAGCGGCCCGCGCTGGACTCCTTGATGGCCCGGATCGTGCCGCACGCCCAGCAGACGGCGGCGGCCGCCCTGAACTCGCTGCGCTGGCAGATCGGGGCCATCGCCGGCCCGGCGCTGGCCGGTCTGGTGGTGGCGTACGCCGGTCACGGCACGGCGTACGCGGTGACGGTGTGCACGTTCGCCGTCTCCGTGGTGCTCTGTCTGCGGCTGGCCCCGGCGCCGCCGGCCCGCGACGCGCAGAAGCCGTCGCTGCGCGGGATCGTGGAGGGGGCCCGGTACGCGTGGAGCCGGCCGGTGCTGCTGGGGACGTACGCGATCGATATGGCGGCGATGTTCTTCGCCTTCCCGAACACGATCTTCCCGTTCCTGGCGGACGAGCTGGACGCGGAGTGGTCGCTGGGGCTGATGTACGCGGCGGGCTCGGTGGGCTCGCTGGCGCTGGGGCTGACCAGCGGCTGGACGACCCGGGTGCGCCGGCACGGGCTGTTCGTGGTGTTCGGGGCGGCGGTCTGGGGGCTGGCCATCGCCGCGGCGGGCTGGTTCTCCAGCGTGTGGGTGGTGCTGGTCTGCCTGGGTGTGGCCGGGGCGGGCGACATGCTGAGCGGGCTGGGGCGCTCGACCATCTGGAACCAGACCATCCCGGATGAGCTGCGGGGCCGGCTCGCGGGCATCGAGGTGCTCTCGTACAGCGTGGGGCCGCAGCTGGGCCAGGTGCGGGCCGGGGCGATGGCGGGCTGGACGGGGACCCGGTCGGCGATCTGGACGGGCGGGGTGGCGTGCGTGGCGTCGGTGGCGCTGCTGACGGCCGCGCTGCCGAAGCTGGTGCGGTACGACTCGGAGACGGACGAGGACGCGGTGCGCAGGCGGGAGGCCCGGGTGGAGGGGTGACCCGGGGCTCCGCCCGTACTCCGCTCCTCAAGCTCCGGAGCGGCTGAAGGACCTCATCAACCGCCGGACGTCCTCAATCTCCGGACGGGCTCGACCGGTCGTCCTTGTCCTCGTCGTGCCACTTCGGGTCCGTCTCCCACTCCAGGTTCCGTTCGCGGGCGGTGTCCATCGCGTGCTGGGCGGCCTCGCGGGAGGTGTAGGGGCCGAACCGGTTCTGGGCAGGGCACTCCGGGCCCTCCTCGACCGTCTTGTGCACCAGGCAGTAGTACCACTCGCCCGGTTTGCCGACCGTGCGCTTCTTGAACAGGGCCATCGAAGGCTCCTTTCCTTACCGCCATGGTGCCCCGGGGTCGCTGGTTAGACTCGCTGCCATGTCTGGCCAGTCGCTTCTCGTACCAGGGGAGATCACTCCCGTCCGTTCCGTACCCGGAAACATCCGGCGCCCCGAGTACGTGGGCAAGCCGGCTCCTACGCCGTACACCGGCCCGGAGATCCAGGACTCCGACACCATCGAGCGGATGCGGATCGCGGGCCGCATCGCGGCCCGCGCGATGGAGGAGGCCGCCAAGCACATCGCCCCGGGCGTCACCACGGACGAACTCGACCGGGTCGCGCACGAGTTCATGATCGACCACGGCGCCTACCCCTCCACGCTCGGCTACCGGGGCTTCCCGAAGTCGCTGTGCAGCTCGCTCAACGAGGTCATCTGCCACGGCATCCCCGACTCCACCGTGCTGCGCGACGGGGACATCGTGAACCTGGATGTCACCGCGTACATCAACGGGGTGCACGGCGACAACAACGCCACCTACCTCTGCGGTGACGTGGACGAGGAGTCCCGGCTGCTGGTGGAGCGCACCCGGGAGTCGCTGAACCGGGCCATCAAGGCGGTGAGGCCCGGCCGGCAGATCAACGTCATCGGCCGGGTCATCGAGTCGTACGCGAAGCGGTTCGGCTACGGGGTCGTGCGCGACTTCACCGGGCACGGGATCAACTCCTCGTTCCACTCCGGCCTGATCATCCCGCACTACGACAGCCCGCACGCGACCACCGTGATGCAGCCAGGCATGACGTTCACCATCGAGCCGATGCTGACGCTGGGCACCCACGAGTACGACCTGTGGGAGGACGGCTGGACCGTGGTGACGAAGGACCGCAAGCGGACCGCGCAGTTCGAGCACACGCTGGTGGTCACGGAGACCGGGGCGGAGATTCTCACCCTCCCGTAAGCGCCCCTCACCCTCCCCCAATCGTCACAAAATACCCTTAAGTGACCACTCCGGGCCCTCGGCGTGTATTTTTTTACCGACAGACAGTCGGGAACCAGTTGACTTAGGTAAGCCTAAGCAGGAGGATCGGGCTACGGCACGCGCCGCCGCAACGCCGCGGCGGTCGCCTGCCGATATTTCCGTCTCTTTCTGGACTTCCCGTCCCCTCGGCCCCGGAGGCCCGCCTTGGACGCAACCGCCACCGTCACTCCCTTCTCGACGCTCATCCGCACCGCGTCGCACGAGCAGCACACCGAGGCCGAGACCTCGACCTTCATGGGTGACCTGCTCGGCGGGCGGCTGGGCGTGGACGCGTACACGCGCTACACCGAGCAGCTGTGGTTCGTCTACCGGGCACTGGAGGAGGGCGCGGAGGCGCTGCGCGACGACCCGGTCGCGGGCCCCTTCATACAGTCCGAGCTGATGCGCTCCACCGAGCTGGAGCGCGACCTGGCGCACCTGCGCGGGGAGAACTGGCGCGAGGGGCTGGAGCCGCTGCCCGCCACCGCCGCCTACGCCGCCCGGGTCACCGAGTGCGCGCGCACCTGGCCCGCCGGTTACATCGCGCACCACTACACCCGTTACCTCGGCGACCTCTCGGGCGGCCAGATCATCCGCGACAAGGCGGAGAAGACCTGGGGCTTCGAGCGCAAGGGCGACGGCGTGCGGTTCTACGTCTTCGAAGAGATCACCAACCCGGCCGCCTTCAAGCGGGGCTACCGCGAGCTGCTGGACTCGGTGAACGCGGACGACCTGGAGAAGCAGCGGATCGTCGAGGAGTGCAAGCGCGCCTTCGCGCTGAACACCGCGGTCTTCCGGGAGCTGGGCGAGGTGTTCCCGCTCAGCGCGTAGTACCGGTCATATCGTGTGCGGCCGCCCGTGGTTCAGCCCCGGGCGGCCATCAGGACGCGGCCCCCCACCTCCACCGTGCCGTCCGGCGCGGGAGCTGTGAGGATCTGGGAGCCGCGTCCTTGCCTGATGTTCAGGGCCCGGCCGAGATGTGCGCTCAGCAGCATGGCCGCCGCGCCCGTCGCCTCGTCCTCGACGATGCCCCCGGCGCGGGCCCCGGTACCACCGGAGCGGCCGTCACCGCGCTCATCGACACGCCGGGGGAAGGCCCGCGCCCGCACCCGCCCGGCCGCCTCGTCCTCCCAGGCCCAGGCGTAGAGCCAGCCCTCTCCGGGCGGCGGCCCCGGCAGCGCCTCCACCTCCTCGGCGCTCGCGTACTGCTGGAGCGTGCGCGGCGGGGCCCACTCGGGGCGGGCGGTGATCCAGGTGAACTCCCCGTCCTGACGGGCGAAGACGTCCCCGACGGCCAGTTCCAGGATCTCCAGGTCCAGCAGCCAGGCGGCACCGACGAGCGGGTGCCCGGCGAAGGGCAGCCGGAGGCCGGGGGCGTGGATGTCCACCCGGCCGCGCTCCGGGTCGTCGACGAACACGGTCTCACTGAAGCCCAGTTGACGGGCCAGCTGCTGCCGGGAGGCGTCGTCGGGGTGGCTGCGGCCGTCGCGTACGACGCCGAGGGCGTTGCCGTGGCGTCCGTCGGGTCCGCAGAACACCCGCAGGACGTCGATGCCCCGGGGTACGTCGCAGTGGTTCACGTGCGCATTCAAGCATCACCCGGCCAGGGGGCGGGGGTTGAGGGAGCCCGGGGACGGCCGCAGGGCCGTACGGGCGAGCGCTGGCGCTGCCGGTACGGCCCTGCGGGTGGTGCTGGTAACGCGGGTGGTGCTGGTGATTCAAGTGGTGCGGGTGGTGCGTGTGGTGCCGGGGGGGGGTCAGGCGGTGGCGTTACGGCGACGGCGCGCCGCGATCACGATGCCGGCACCGGCCGCCACGACGACGCCGGAGGCGGCGATCAGGGCGCCGGTCGGGGCGTCGGAGCCGGTGGAGGCCAGGGCGCCGGAGCCGCCGGCCGAACCGCCGATGGTGGAGCCGCCGCCGACCGTGCCGCCACCGATGGTGGAGCCACCGGCCGTGGAGCCGCCCGCGGTGGAACCGCCGGTCGTGGAGCCGCCCGCCGACTCGCCGGACTCGCAGGCGATGCCGTCGCCGTCACGGTCCAGGTGGGCCGCGTAGCCCGGCTCGCCCTTCTTGATGGGCGTCACGCCGGCCGCCTCGGCCGCGGCGCAGTTCTCGTAGTCGGTCGAACCGCCCGGAGGCAGCGTGGCGTCCTTGTCGAGCGAGACCGCGGCGGTCAGGGCGTCGAGCTCCTCACCCTTCTGGTACATGCCGCTGAACGCCTTGGAGCCGTCCTCGGTGAGCGTCGCCGGGACGCTCTTGAGGTTCACGACGCCGTCCTTGGCGGTGAGCGCGCCGGCGGGCACCTTCAGGTCGGCGAAGGCCAGACCGGTGTAGGTGTTGACCTTGCCGGAGGCGCGGTCCTTGGAGGAGACGTCGGCGAGGAGCTTGCCGGTGGTGCCCTTGACGTCGACCTTCAGGTTGCTGAGGGAGAGGTCGAGCTCGTACTCACCGCCGGTCTCGTGGCCGAGGAAGCGCACCTTGCCCTTGAACTGGGCGTTGAGCGTGTTCTTCTCGGCGTCGAGCCGGCCGGTGGCCTTGTTGAAGCGGTAGCCGTCGGCGTTGGCGGTGGCGCCGTCGCTCGTCTCGACCTTGCCGTGCGCGATCGGGCCGACGACGTACGAGCGGAAGGACTTCTTGACGCCCCAGTCCAGGGTGCCGTCGACGACCGGGCCGGTGACCGGCTTGGCGGTCTCGGTGGGGGTCGGCTTGACCGGGGGGTCGACCGGCGGGTCCACGGGCGGGTCGACCGGGTCGACCGGGGGGTCCACCGGCGGGTCGACGGGCGGGTCCACCGGGGGGTCGACCGGCGGGTCGACCGGGTCGATCGGCGGGTCGACGGGAGGCTGGACCGGATCGCCCGGCTTGACCGACAGCGTGGCCGGGTCGAGCGGGTCGCCCTCCTTGTACGCGGAGCCGAAGACCGCCGCGCCCTCCTTGGTGAAGGTGGCGGGGATGTCCGCGAACTTCATGCCCTCGGCGCCGTTCGAGGCGGCGACGTCGGTGAGGTCGAGGTTGGCCATCGTCAGGTCGTCGGTGGTGACGGCGTCCTCACCCGGCGTCTTGGTGGTCACGTCGACAGTGATCTTGCCGCTCTTGCCGACCGTGAGGACCTTGACGTCGGACAGCTTGATGTCCAGGGCGCCGCCGTGCGCCTCGTAGTGGACGCTGCCCTTGAAGGAGGACGTCACGGCGTGGGTGCCGAGTGCGTACTCGCCCTTGACCAGCGGGAACTTGTACGCGCCGTCCTCGTTCCTGGTGGCGCCGTCCGCGAGGGTGGCGGTGCCGCCGAGGCGGTCGATCATCGAGCGGAAGGAGGCCTTGAGGCCCCAGTCCAGCGTGCCCGACTCCAGCGGGTAGACCACCGCGGGGGCGCCGACCGCGGCGGTGGCCTTGGCGGGGGCGCCGTCGGCCGCGAAGGCCGGGAGGGCGAAGGTCGCGCCCAGCGCGGCAGCCGTGGCGACGGCTGCTGCGAGGGCTATGGGGCGGCGAGTTGCTGCCATGTCGGTGGGTCTCCTAGCCAAACGGGGGAGGAAGGGAGGCGTGGGGGGAGGGGATGAGGAACCATAAAGCGCGCATGGGGGGCGGTCAGGAGGTCTGGGGGGCTTCGGGGCCCGTGGAGGTGGCGTCCGAGGAGCCGGCCGGGGTGGCGTCGGCCTGGCCCGCACCGCGGCGGCGCAGCGCGAAGAACGCCCCGGCCGCGGCGAGCAGCAGCACACCGCCGCCGATCGCGGCGTACGTGCCGGCGCCCGGCCCGGAGTCGGAGGCGGCGGCGACCGGTTCGGCGGAGGGCTCGGCCGAGGCCTTCCCGGTGGGCTCGGCGGCGGCCGTCGGCTCGCTGCCGAGGTCGGGCAGCGGCGGCAGCTGGGCCTTGTCGTCGACGGTGACGGCGAGCGAGACCGGGTCCATCTCGGTGCCCGCCTTGTACATGGAGCCGAACGCCTTGGCGCCGTCCTCGGTGAGGGTGGCGGGGGTCTCCGTCAGGACGGCGAGGCCCTCCTCGGGCGCGAAGTCCTTGGCGTCGAAGGTGATCAGGGGGACGGACTTGCGGGTGGTGCCCGCGCTCGTGACGTCCGCCGACAGGGTGCCCTCGCCCTTGGCCACGGCGACCGTGACGCCGGCGAACTTCAGGTCGAGGTCGTGGGCGCCGGTGAAGTGGATGCTGCCGTCGAAGTCGGCGTCCAGCGTCTGCTTCTTCGCGTCGTAGGTGCCCTTGCCCTGCGGGAAGCGGAAGAGCGCGCCGCCGTCCTGGGCGCCGTCGGCGAGCGTCCACTTGCCCTGGCCGATGGAGCCGGTGACGTACTCACGGAAGGTGCGGCGCACGCCCCAGTCGACGGCGGCGTCCTCGAAGCGGCCCGCCTTCTCCTTCGAGGCCTTCTCCTTCGCCGCCTTCTCCTTCTCGGCCTGCTCCTCGGCCTTCTTCGCGGCCTCGTCGTTCGCCGCCTCGTCCTTCTTCTCGGACGGGGCCGGCTTCGGCTCGGCGGGGGCGCCCTGCGTGTCCACGGAGAGGCTGATCGGGTCGAGCGGGGTGCCGGCGGTGTAGTAGCCGGCGAAGGAGGCCGCGCCCTGCGTGGTCAGCGTCGCGGGGACGTTGTTGAGGGCGATGGGGGTGGAGCCTCCCCTCATGTCGATACCGCCGAGGCCGAGCGTGGCGAGCGGCACCTGGGAGCGGTGGGTGACCTTGCCGGTCCCCCGCTCCTTGCTGACCATGTCGGCGAAGAGGGTGCCGCTGCCACCGTTGATCCGGACGGTGGGGCGGCTGATGGTGAGGTCCAGCTCGTTGCTTCCGTCGGCCTTCTTGTGGCCGGTGAAGTGAACCCCGCCGGAGAAGGCGGAGTTGAAGGAGCCACTCGCCGGGTCGTAGGAACCGTTGGCGGAGTGGAAGCGGAACTGGCTGCCGCCGATCGTGGCGGCGCCGCCGGTCAGGCTCCAACTGCCCTGGGCGATGGGACCGGTGACGTAGCTCTGGAACGAGGACTTGATGCCCCAGTCCAGCCGGCCGCCCTGCACCGTGCGGCCGGCCGCTTGCGCGGTGGCGGCGGGGAGCATCGCTCCCAGCAACACCGCGAGGAGCGCGACGGCGAGCGCGCGAACGGATCTGGACGACAGCATGAGAGACCCCTCCGAGGGCTGGATGTGCAGGTAAGGCTAACCTAAGGTATGCCAAGCCCGAGCCGGAACCCCTCCGTCACCTTCACACCACCGGCACACTGACACGCGTCACACCGAACCACCCACCACCCACCGCACGCCGCAGAACGACAGGACGGTGCCCAGTGCGCATCACACAGGACTTCGCCCCTCAGGGCCCGGACACCGGGCGGGCCTTCGGCCGTCGGCCGGCCCGTGGCCGGGCGGGCGCCGCCCTCACTGCCGCGGTGGCCCTGGCCCTCGTCCTGACGGGCTGTGGTGGAGGCAACGATTCCGTATCGACGGCGGCCAAGGGCTCCGCCGACGTGGACCGGGTCGAGCCGCTGGCCTCCGCGCCCGTGCCGAAGCTGCCGGTGACGGTGGACTCGGCCGACGGCGAGAAGGTCACGGTCGACTCCACCGACCGGATCGTGCCGCTGACCGGGTCGCTGAGCGAGATCGTCTTCACCCTCGGCTTCAGCAAGCAGGTCGTCGCCCGGGACATCACCGCCACCTTCGAACAGGCCGAGAAGCTCCCGGTGGTGACCCGCGCCCACGACGTCTCGGCGGAGAGCGTGCTCTCGCTGAAGCCGACCGTCGTCCTCGCGGACACCACGACCGGACCGAGCGAGGCCATCGACCAGATCCGCGACGCGGGCATCCCGCTGGTCGTCGTCGAGCCCGCCAAGGAGCTCGCCGATGTCGGCCGCCGGATCGACACGGTCGCCCGAGCACTCGGCGTACCGGCCGCCGGTACCGAGCTGAAGGAGCGCACCGAGGCGCGTATCGCGGACGTGCAGAAGACCATCCCGGACCACGCGGAGGGCGAGAAGCCCCGGGTGGCCTTCCTCTACCTGCGCGGTTCGGCCTCCGTCTATCTGCTGGGCGGCTCGGAGTCGGGGGCGAGTTCGCTGCTGGAGGCGGCGGGCGCGGTCGACGCCGGCAAGACGTCCGGGCTGAAGAAGGACTTCACCGCCATCACCAGCGAGGCGCTCGCCAAGGCCGCGCCCGACGCGATCCTGCTGATGAGCAAGGGGCTCGACTCGGTGGGCGGCATGGACGGTCTGGTGAAGATCCCCGGCATCGCGGAGACGCCCGC
The DNA here is from genome assembly GCF_040703535.1 of Streptomyces sp. NPDC007346. Taxonomy (NCBI): domain Bacteria; kingdom Bacillati; phylum Actinomycetota; class Actinomycetes; order Kitasatosporales; family Streptomycetaceae; genus Streptomyces; species Streptomyces sp. NPDC007346. The sequence goes on along the minus strand of NZ_JBEYKR010000005.1, from coordinate 102,729 downwards.
CGGGATGGACCGGCGGGTCGTCTCGATCGACGACGGCGTGCTGCTGAACTACGGCCCGCGCACCGACCGGGTGCTCGCCGAGATCGTCGAGCAGCTGTACGCGAAGGGCGGCAAGGGCCAGTGACGACGTCGTACGAGGAACGCACCGGGGAGCCGGAGCCCACGGCCCCGGCGACCGGCGGCTCGGCGGCCGAGGCCGCCCTGTCCAAGAGCTCGGGGGCCAAGGCCGCCCTGTCCAAGAGCTCGGGGGCCGAGGCCGACCTGTCCAAGAGCCCGGGGGCCAAGGCCGACCTGTCCGAGGCCGACCTGTCCAAGGCCCCGGCCGCCGAGGCGCCGCTCTCCGGGGAGGCCCCCGGCGGCGCGGCCGACCCGAAGGCCGCCGCCCCCAAGTCCTCCCGCAGCAACGCGTTCGTGCTCACCGTGGGGCTCTCGCTCGCCCTGCTCGCCGGCTGTCTGCTCTCCGCCGCGATCGGCGCGTACTCCATCCCCATCGGCGACGTGCTCTCCTCCGTCCAGCACCGGATCGGGCTCGGCGGCCAGCCGCTGGACCGGGTCGGCGAGAGCGTCCTGTGGAACGTCCGGCTCCCCCGGGTCGTCCTCGCGCTGCTCGTCGGCGCCTCCCTCGGCTGCGCGGGCGCCCTGATGCAGGGCGTGTTCGGCAACCCACTGGCCGAGCCCGGTGTGATCGGGATCTCGGCGGGTGCGGCGGTCGGCGCGGTCGCCTCGATCGCGCTGGGGCTGACCTTCTTCGGCAACTGGACGATCACCGTCTTCGCGTTCCTCGCGGGCCTGGCCACCGTGCTGCTCGTCTACACGCTCTCGCGCTCGGGCGGCCGGACCGAGGTGGTGACGCTGATCCTCACCGGTATCGCCGTCAACGCCTTCGCGGGCGCGCTGATCGGGCTGTTCATCTTCTTCGCGGACAACGCGCAGATCACCCAGATCACCTTCTGGCAGCTCGGTTCGCTCTCCCAGGCGACCTGGCCCAAGGTGCTCGCCGTCCTGCCGTGCGCCCTGGCCGGGCTGCTCATCGCCCCCTTCTACGCCCGCAGGCTGGACCTGCTGGCCCTCGGTGAGCGGCCCGCCCGCCACCTGGGCGTGGACGTGGAGCGGCTGCGGATCCTGCTGGTGCTGGTCGTGGCGCTGCTGACGGCCGCCGCGGTCGCGGTCGCCGGGATCATCTCGTTCGTCGGGCTGCTCGTGCCGCACCTGCTGCGGATGGCGAACGGCCCCGGCCACCGCTTCCTCATCCCGGGCAGCGCCCTGGGCGGTGCCCTGGTGCTGGTGGCGGGCGACCTCGCGGCCCGGACCGTGGCCGCCCCCGCCGAGCTGCCGCTCGGGGTGCTGACCGCGCTCTTCGGCAGCCCGTTCTTCTTCTGGCTGCTGCGCAGGACCCGTCGTAAGCAAGGTGGTTGGGCATGAGGACGCTGAGAGACCTGTTCGCGGTACGCACCCGGGACCTGCCCTCACCGATCGCCCCCGGCTCCCCCGCCGTCGAGGCCGCCGGGGTCTCGGTCCGGCTGGGGCAGCGGCAGGTGCTGGAGTCCGTCGACCTGACCGCGCACGCGGGCGAGGTGGTGGCGCTGGTCGGCCCGAACGGCGCCGGCAAGTCGACGCTGCTGGCCGCGCTCGCCGCCGACCTGGCCCCCGGCGGCGGCGAGGTGCTGATCGGCGGCCGCTCCACCGCCGAGTGGACCGCGCCCGAACTGGCCCTGCGTCGCTCGGTGCTGCCGCAGTCCGCCGTGCTGTCCTTCCCGTTCCCGGTGGAGGACGTCGTACGGATGGGGCGGGCGCCCTGGGCCGGTACGGAGCTGGAGGACGAGGACGACGCGGCGGTGGCCGAGGCGATGGCGGCCACCGAGGTGACCCGGTTCGCCGCCCGCCCGTTCTCCGAGCTGTCGGGCGGTGAGCGGGCCCGGGTGGCGCTGGCCCGGGTGCTGGCGCAGCGGGCCCCGCTGATGCTGCTGGACGAGCCGACGGCCGCCCTGGACCTGCGCCACCAGGAGCTGGTGCTGCGGATCTGCCGGGAGCGGGCCGCCGCCGGGGACGCCGTGGTGGTGGTCCTGCACGATCTGGGGCTCGCCGCGGCGTACGCGGACCGGGTCGCCGTGCTGCACGAGGGGCGGATCGCGGTGGTGGGCCCGCCGCGGGAGATCTTCGACGGGAAGCTGCTCGGCGAGGTGTACCGGCAGCCGGTGGAGGTGTTCCCGCATCCGCGTACGGGGGCCCCGCTGGTCGTCCCCGTACGCGACCCGGCCTGAACTCCGCGGCCCAGGGCCCCAGGTCACGGTGCGGACGCTGTATCCGGTCCGCGCCCGCACGCCGTTCGCCGCCCCGGTAGGGTTTCGACGGTCAGTGCGGGCGACGGATCAGAAGGCGCAGAAGCAACGGATGACTAGAGGCCCTAGGGTGAGTCGGCTGGCGGGGCTCGCGGCGGCGACGGTGCTGTGCGTGACGGCGAGCGGCTGCGTGACGGTCCACGGTGAGCTGGAGGTGCTGCCGGGGGCGACGGAGTCCGAGGCCGCCCAGGCCCTGGAGGACTTCGTCACCGCCTACAACGCGGCGGACAAGGCGTACGATCCGGCGCTCGACGCGGACCGGGTGACGGGCGCGCTCGGCGCGATCAACCAGGCCGGGCTGAAGGCGCGGCAGACGTACAACCCCGACGGCAACAAGGCGCACAAGCCGCTGGAGTTGACGGACGCCACCTACATCATCCCGAAGAAGGCCGGCTGGCCGCGCTGGTTCCTGGCGGACACCGACTCCAACCGGGACGAGGACGGCGGGAAGCTGGACACCCGCTGGCTGGTGGCGTTCGTACGCAGTGGCCCCGGCGCGCTGTGGAAGGCGTCCTATCTCGCGGTCGTCCCGCCGTCCCAGGTACCGGAGTTCACCCTGGACGAGGACGGGCTGGCCACGCCGGTCGAGCCGCGGAGCGATGAACTGGTCGTGTCCCCGGGCGACTTGAGCATCGCGTACACCGAGTACTTGCAGAAGGGCACCCCGGACGTCTTCGCCCCCGGCGTGGCGACCTCGCAGTGGCGCGAGACGCGCCGCACCACCCGGCGGGCCGGGTTCTCCTACCAGTACATCGACCAGCCGCTGTCCGGCAGCACGTTCGGGCCGCTCGCGCTGCGCACCGAGGACGGCGGGGCGCTGGTCTTCTTCAGCAGCAAGCACTTCGAGCGGCAGGTCGCGGCGGAGGGGCTGAAGCCGGAGGTCAACGCGGATGTGAAGGCGCTGATGACCGGTGAGGTCACCAGCAGCCTCACCAAGGAGCGGATCTCCATCCAGCTGGTCCACGTGCCCGCGCGCGAGCAGGGCTCCGGCTCCGGCGGCCGGGTGCAGCTGCTGAACCGGCTGCCGGGGCTGGTCTCGGCGAAGGGCGAGTAGGGCGGACGGAGCCGCGTACGGGCATGCACGGGCGCGCAGGAGCGAACAGAGGTGGGGGGCGGGGTCCGGGATCCGGACTCCGCCCCCATCTTTTCGGCCCTCAGCAGCTCAACGGCTCAGCGGCTCAGCGGCTCAGCGGCCAGGCGATCGAGTCGTGGTCCAGCTCGCTCTGCTCGGCGCTGCCCGCGTACCGCGCGCAGGCGTCGGTGAGCGTCTCCAGCAGGGTCAGCGGGTCGGGCAGCTCGTGCTCGGGGCCGCGCACCCAGTGGACGTCCAGCTCACCGGGGAGCCGGGCGGGCGGCAGGAGTACGTAGCTGCCTCGGCAGTGCCAGCGCAGTCCCGGATGGGCGTCCATGGTCTCGGGGTGGCAGTCCAGCTCGCAGGGCCACCACTCGTCCTCGTCCTCGGGGGTGCCGCGGGTGGCGGTGAAGAAGAGCATCCGGTCCTCGCCGGACTGGGCGACCGGGCCGACGTCGATGCCCGCCGCGAGAAGACGCTCCAGGGCGCTGCGGCCCGCCGTGAGGGGCACGTCCAGCACGTCGTGGATCATGCCGGTCGCGGTGATGAAGTTGGCCTGCGGCTGGCTGTGGGCCCAGCGCTCGATCTGGGCGCGGTCGGTGGTCGACTGCGTCTGCCAGGCGAAGGAGATGGGGTGCCGGGCGGGGGTGGGACAGCCGATGCGTTCGCACGAACATCGGTATCCGAGGGGGTGGGCGGCGGGGGCGATGGGCATGCCCGCGTCGGCGACCGCCAGGAGCAGTGCGACTCTGGCCGTCTCCTCGGCCTCGGCCCCGGGTGATTTGGGACGTCGCCGCAGCCACTGGGAGATCCTGCTCTCTGTGCCGCGGAAACGGCCGGAATCGGCGCCCATCTATCCCCTCACCTCAGCATTTCACCTCAGCGTTGCCTCTCCATCGTCGCACCATCCGGCGGCTGGGGTGGCCAGAGTTCACCAGTGGGGCCGTGTACCACTGCACCGAGTGAGCACCATCACGCCCGATGTCGTCACATAACGGATATCGATCAAGGTCGCGGGGCCAGCCCGCCGAGGGCGTGGTCGACGATCGCGTCGGCGTACGCATGGGTGAGCGGGAGGGTCCTGAGCAGCCAGCGGTGGGTCAGTGGCGCGATCAGGAGCTCCAGGGCGATCCGCGGATCGGCGTCGGGGCGGAGCTGTCCGGCCTCCTGGGCGGCCCGCAGCCGTGTGACATACAACGCGAGCTGCGGGTCGAGCAGCTTCTCGACGAACTCGGCGCCCAGCTTCGCGTCGACGATGCCCTCGGCGGTCAGCGCCCGGGTGGGGGCCTCCATCAGCGGGTCGTTCAGCTCGTCGACGGTGGCGCGCAGGACGAGCTTGAGGTCGGCGGCCAGGTCCCCGGTGTCGGGGATGCCGTGCCCGGCGCCGTCCGCCTGCGCGCCCGCCGCCTCGGCGGACCGGGTGGCCAGGTCCAGGAAGGCCTCCATCAGGACGGCCGCCTTGGAGGGCCACCAGCGGTAGATCGTCTGCTTGCCGACCCCGGCGCGGGCGGCGATACCCTCGATCGTCGTGCGCCGGTAGCCGATCTCGCCGACGAGGGCGAGGGCGGCGTCGTGGATGGCCCGGCGGGAACGGTCGCTGCGGCGGCTGGCGTCGGGTGTCTTGTGGGGTGCCATGCGGCCAATCTAACGCCGACCGAACCGATACGTATCGTCTTGTCCCACCGGGTCGAAATCCGGCCGGAAGATGGCCGCGGTAGGACGATCCGGTGAACCACCCGATCGGTCCACTGCGGATCCGGCCCGCACGGCGCACCATGGGCTCACGCACAGACCGTGCGCATCCCACCGTTCCGCGGCCCGGCCGCCGTTCGCGAGGAGCCCCAGTTGAACCGTGACGCCACCCCCCGTCGCTACCTGATGTGCGCCCCGACGCACTTCCGGGTCACCTACTCCATCAACCCGTGGATGGACCCGTCCAAACCCGTCGACCTGCCGCTGGCCCAGACCCAGTGGGAGGACCTGCGCGACCGCTACCGCGCCCTCGGCCACACCGTCGAACTGCTCACGCCCCGCCCCGACCTGCCGGACATGGTCTTCGCGGCCAACGGCGCCACGGTGATCGGCGGGCGGGTGCTCGGCGCCCTGTTCGCCTACCGGGAGCGGTACGAGGAGGCCGAGGCGCACCGCGAGTGGTTCCGGGAGCACGGCTTCACCGACATCCGGGAGCCGGACCATGTCAACGAGGGCGAGGGGGACTTCGCGGTCACCGCCTCCTACCTCCTGGCCGGGCGCGGCTTCCGCTCCAGCCCGCTCTCGCACGACGAGGCGCAGGAGTTCTTCGGGATGCCGGTCATCGGGCTCGATCTGGTGGACCCGCGCTACTACCACCTGGACACCGCGCTGTGCGTGCTGGACGCGGCGGCCGACGAGATCATGTACTACCCGGAGGCCTTCTCCCCCGGCAGCCGGGCCGTGCTGCGCCGGCTCTTCCCGGACGCGCTGCTCGCCCGGGAGGCGGACGCGGCGGCGTTCGGCCTCAACTCGGTCAGCGACGGCCGCCACGTCCTGCTGCCGCAGGCGGCGACGGGGCTGCTGGACCCGCTGCGCGACCGGGGCTTCGAGCCCGTCCCGATGGACCTGGGCGAGCTGCTCAAGGGCGGCGGCAGCGTGAAGTGCTGCACACAGGAGCTGCGGGGCTGAACGGCGGCTGAACGGCGGCTGGTCGGGACGGCCGGAGGGCGGCAGGCCGTCCGCACCGACCAGCCTCTGTCCCTGCCGGCGCCCGCCCGTCCCGGCAGGCGTCGGCCCCGATCAGCCGTCCGTCCCGGCTAGCCGTCCGTGCCCTCCGGCGGCCAGGGGTCGCCCCAGGCGATGTCCCTGGCCGCCCGGTACAGCGCGCCGTGGCGCTTGGTGACCGTCGAGCGGTCCAGGCCGTCGTCGCGGGTGCAGAGCTCCAGCAGCACCTGGCCCTTGCGGAGCTGCGGCTTGCGGGTGACCCGGGCGGGCGCCGGGGTGGCGGGGAAGCGGGTGGCGACGACGTAACTGAACTTCTCGTCCTCGTGGCTGAGCGAGCCGCCCTTGACCTGCCGGTGCAGCGAGGAGCGGCTGACCCGGGCCGAGAAATGGCACCAGTCGGTGCCCGGCTCGATCGGGCAGGCGTCGTCGTGCGGGCAGGGCGCGGCGACGCTCAGCCCGGCGGCGATCAGCCGGTCGCGGGCCTCGATGATCCGCGCGTACCCGTCGGGGGTGCCCGGCTCCACGATGACCACCGCCTGCCCGGCCGCCGCCGCCGCGTCGACCAGCTCAGTCCTGGCCTGCGCGGTCAGCTCCTTGAGTACGTAGCTGACGGTGACCAGGTCCGCCGGGGCCAGCTCCAGCGCCGCACCGATCCGGGCCCGCTCCCAGCGGGCCTCCCGCAGAGACGGCACCCCGGACGCCTCGGCCAGTTCACGGCCGAGCGCGAGGGCGGGCTCGGCCCAGTCCAGGACGGTCGTCGCCGGCCCCTCCCAGGCCCCGGCCACCGCCCAGCTCGCCGCGCCCGTGCCGCCGCCGACGTCGGTGTGGGTGGCGGGCGCCCAGTGGGGCGCGGCCTCGACGAGGGCGTCGAGGGCGGACCGTACGGCCTCGAAGGTGGCGGGCATCCGGTACGCGGCGTACGCGACGACGTCGGAGCGGTCCCGCAGGATCGGGACGTTCGTCGGGGTCTCCCCGCGGTAGCTGGCGATCAGCCGGTCGACGGCCTGCGTGGCCTGCTTCGGCGGCAGCCCGTCGAGCAGCCCGGCCAGGGCCGCGCGCAGGGACTGGGCGGTGGGGAGGGTGACGTTCACCGCCGAATTGTAGGCGGAGGGAGGCCCGGCAGACGCATTCCGCTCACCAGGCCCGGAGGGGTTACGGGCGCCCCTCGGCAGGGCGCCCGTAACCGGCAGGGAACAGGATCTCCGCGAACTCCACGCTGTCAGGGGCCTGTTGCTACGCTGACCCGCGCGAGATCGGCACAAGGTCCACGAGGTCGGGTTCGGGTCCACCGGGGGAGCCATGAGACAGAAGGCCGTGCGGCTGGCCCTGGTCGGCGGGGTGGTCCTCCTCGCCCTGCTCCTTCTCCTCGCGACCTGCGGCGGTCCGGACGGCGGGGCCGCCACCGGGGCCCGGGGCTCCACCGGCGGCGCCGCCGCCCCGGTCCCGGCCACGCGGGTGCTGCCGGGCGCCGGTCCGGTGACCCGGCTCACCGTTCCGCCGCAGTACACGACCGACCGGGGCTGGGAGATCGTCGGCTCCTCCCCCGACATCGCCGTCTCCCACGCGACGGGCCGCCTCGCCTACCTGGAGCGGTCCGGCGGCAACCGCTACCGGCTGCGCACCGTCGACACCGCCACCGGCGCCCTGGGCTGGCAGGGCCAGGCCTGGCGGCCGCCGGACCCGCTGCACTACCCGAAGCTCGCCACGGTCACCGCCAACGACCGGCAGTTCTTCGTGACCTGGTCGTACGGGAAGGTCGGCGACGGGATGACACCGGCGGCCACCTTCGTCTCGCTCGACCTGTACGACGTGACGGACGGCTCCCGCAAGCGCGTCGAGGTGCCGTGGTCCGGCCCTCCGAACGTCAGCACCAGCGGCCCGGAGATCGTGATCAGCGACGGGGAGGCCAACAGCACCCTGATCGACCCGGTCACGGGCACGGTCTCCGAACTGGGCGCGGACGAGCTGAAGTACCCCAAGGGCTGCCCGGCCTGCAAGGAGCTGACCGAGGTGTACGGGCAGACCACCGCGGGGCTGCTGGTCGGCGGGGAGCGGGAGTTCTGGGTGCGCGGCGGCTGGTTCAGCCGCGACGTGGCGCCCGAGGGCGTCGACAAGGGCAGCGGCGTGGTGACGTCCGTGGCCGGGGGCCGGGTGCTGGCGAAGTGGGCCCTGGCGAAGAAGGCGAAGCGGGCGGCCACCCACGAGCTGTGGGCGGTGCACGACGCGGCGACGGGCAAGCCGCTGGTCTCGGCGGAGTGCCACCGGCCCGCCATCAAGCCGGGGCGCTACCCGCAGGCGGCCCTCTCCCCCTCGGGCGACCACCTGATCGCCGGGAACCTGGCCTTCGACCTGGCGGGCGGCGAGGGCCACTGCTTCGAGGACGAGGACGGCTCCAGCCATCTGTCGCTGGCCACGGTGACGGACGACGGCATCGCGTACGGGGCCGAGAACGCGCGCGACGCCTCGGAGGCGCTCTCCGGGGGCGGGCTGCCGGTCGCGGTGGACCTCACGTCGTGGACCACGGGCCGGCTGTCGCGCAACGCACGGCTGCCGGGGACGGAGACGACCGGCGTCGGGGTGTTCCGGTGGACGGACCGGCAGGACCGGACCCGGCTGATCGGCTACCCGCGCGTCGACTGAGGCCGGCCGCGGGGCCCTGACCACCGGGCCCCGGCGCGGCTACAGGGGCATGGGCCGGGCCCCGGCCCATGCAACCGCTGCCGACCGCGGCCCGCCCCACCGACGTAACCACTGAGACCTCGAACGGGTCCGCAGGGCTCAGGGCCCGGCCCCACAGACCTCGGGCCCGGCCTCACAAACCTCAGGACCCCGGCCCCGGCCCCCGCAAGGGCTCAGAGCCCCCCGGCCTCGCGCCCCGCCCGCTGCCACGGGCGGCACAGCCCCAGGAAGCAGCCGACCGCTCCCAGCGCGCACACCAGCTGCACGACCGCCATCGGGACGGCCGTGGCCTCCCCCGCGATACCGACCAGCGGCGAGGCGATGGCCCCGATCAGGAACGAGGACGTACCGAGCAGCGCGGAGGCCGAGCCCGCCGCGTGCTTGGTGCGCATCAGCGCCTGGGCGTTGGTGTTGGGCATCGCGACACCCATCGCCGACATCAGCACGAAGAGTCCGGCGGCGATCGGCACGAGGCCCACCTCGCCGAACACGCCCGTGGTCATGAGCAGCAGCGCGAGGGCCGAGAGCACGATGACGGCGAGGCCGAAGCCGAGCACCTTGTCCAGGCTGATCCGGCCCACCAGCACCTTGCCGTTGATCTGCCCGACGGCGATCAGGCCGATCGAGTTGAGGCCGAACAGCAGGCTGAAGGTCTGCGGGGAGGCCCCGTAGATCTCCTGCACGACGAACGGCGAGGCGGCGATGTACGCGAACAGCACGGCGAAGGCGAGCCCGCCGGTGACCATGTAGCCGGTGAAGACCCGGTCCGCGAGCAGCCCCCGCATGGTGCGCAGGGCCTCGCCGACCCCGCCGGTGTGGCGGCTGCCGGGAGGCAGGGTCTCCTTCAGCCACTTCCAGACGACGAGCGTGAGCACGATGCCGATGCCGGTCAGCACGACGAAGATGCCGCGCCAGTCGGTGAAGCGCATCACCTGCCCGCCGATCAGCGGGGCGATGATCGGGGCGACGCCGGAGATCAGCATCAGGGTGGAGAAGAACCGGGCCATCTCCACGCCGTCGTAGAGGTCGCGCACCACCGCCCTGGCGATCACGATGCCGGCCGCGCCCGCGAGCCCCTGGAGGAGGCGGAAGCCGATGAGGAGTTCGACGGAGGGGGCCAGGGCGCAGATCGCGGTGGCGATGACGTAGACGACCATGCCGAGCAGCAGCGGCCTGCGCCGGCCCCAGCGGTCGCTCATCGGTCCGACGACGAGCTGGCCGAGCGCCATACCGGCCAGGCACGCCGTCAGCGTGAGCTGGATGGTGGCGGCGGGGGCGCTGAGGGAGTCGGTGACCGCGGGGAGCGCCGGGAGGTACATGTCCATGGAGAGCGGCGGCACCGCGGTGAGCCCGCCGAGGACCATGGTGACCAGGAACCCGGTGCGCCGGGCCGTCTTGACCTCGGGGGCCGGGAGGCCCGGGGCCCCTGGGCGGCCCGCGCCTCCCTTGGCGCCGGCGCTTCCCGGGAGGCCGGCGGGGGCGGTCACCCGCGGGGCGCCCGGGTCGACCGAGAGGGCGCCCGCGTCACCGTGCGGGGTGAACGGCGTGCTGTCGGCATCGGTTCCGGGACGAGTCCCGGAGGTGGGTATGTGCTCTCGCTGGGCCCGGCTGCCGCCGCTGTCCGGCATTCTCGTCTCCACATCGTTGAATCCGCATCTATGCTCTCAGCTCGGCCGGAGTGGTCGTTACCTTTTTTTCCTACGGTGGTGGGGGCGGGCATGAGTGGGACAGTGCGCTGGGGTGTTCTGGCGACGGGCGGCATAGCGGCGACCTTCACGGCGGACGTCCAGGCGCTGCCGGACGCCGAGGTGGTGGCGGTCGCCTCGCGTACGGAGACCTCGGCACGGGCCTTCGCCGAGCGCCACGGCATCCCCCGGGCCTACGGGAGCTGGGCGGAGCTGGTCGCCGACGACACGGTCGACGTGGTGTACGTGGCCACCCCGCACTCGGCGCACCACGCGGCGGCCGGGCTCGCGCTGAGGGCCGGAAAGCATGTGCTGTGCGAGAAGGCGTTCACGCTCAACAGCCGGGAGGCGAAGGAGCTGGTGGCCCTCGCCCGGGACCGCGGTCTCTTCCTGATGGAGGCCATGTGGACCTACGTCAACCCGGTGGTCCGCCGGCTGACCGAGCTGGTCCGGGACGGGGCGATCGGCGAGATCCGTACCGTACAGGCGGACTTCGGCTTCGCGGGCGACGTCGCCCCCGGCCACCGGCTGCGCGACCCGGACCTCGGCGGCGGGGCGCTGCTGGACCTCGGGGTCTACCCGGTCTCCTTCGCCCACCTGCTGCTGGGCGAGCCGGACCGGGTGCGGGCCGACGCACTGCTCTCGCCGGAGGGCGTCGACCTGAACACGGGGATGCTGCTGGGCTGGGAGTCGGGCGCCACCGCGCTGCTCTCCTGCTCGATCGTCGGCCACCACCCGACGGCGGCCACGGTCATCGGCACCGCCGGGCGGATCGACCTCCCGCGCGACTTCTTCCACCCGGACCACTTCGTGCTGCACCGGCCCGGCAAGGAGCCGGAGACGGTCACCTCGGGCCCGGGGCCGCAGGGCCTGACCGGCATGCAGTACGAGGCCGCCGAGGTGATGCGCGCGGTCCGGGCGGGTGAGAGCGAGTCCCCGCTCGTCCCGCTGGAGGGCACGCTGGCGGTGATGCGGACGCTCGACGCGGTACGGGACCGCATCGGCGTCCGCTACCCGGCAGACCGCTGACCTGCCCTTACGCGGGCTTGAGCCCCGGGTTCCCCGCCTCGGTGACGAAGGAGGCCGCCGTGGAGAGCGGCGCCCCGGGGGTCGTGACCGCCGACACCGTACGGAAGTCGGCGCGGGCCTGCTTCTCCGTGAGCGTGACGAGCGCATAGCCGCGCCGCCCGTTGTAGTGCTTCATGTGCGGGTTGGCGCGGGTCTGGTTCTCCCAGTTGGCGGGCCGCTCGGCGCCGTCCTTGCCGCTGGAGATCGAGGTGGTGACGATCTCCGTGCCGACGGTCCGTGAGGCGGGGTCGTCGAAGTCCTTCTTCAGGTCGAAGGCGTACGAGACATGGACGTCGCCGGTCAGCACCATCAGGTTCTCCACCCCGGCCGACTCGGCCCCGGCCAGTACGCGCTGCCGGGAGGCCGGGTAGCCGTCCCAGGCGTCCATGGAGAGCTTGTAGGCGTCGGTGGGCACGTCCCGCCGCCGGGCGAAGGCGACCTGCTGCGGCACGACGTTCCAGGTGGCGGCGGAGGCGCGCCAGCCGTCGGTCAGCCAGCGTTCCTGGGCGGCCCCGGTCATCGTGCGCGCGGGGTCCTCGGACTCCGGGCCCGGGGTGCGCCAGCCGTCCCCGTACGCCTGGTCGCTGCGGTACTGGCGGGTGTCGAGGATGTCGAACTGCGCGAGCCGGCCGAAGGTGAGGCGGCGGTAGAGCCGCATGTCGGGGCCGGTGGGGCGCTGCGGGGTGCGCAGGGGCTGGTTCTCCCAGTACGCGCGGTACGCGGCGGCCCGCCGCAGCAGGAACTCCTCGGGCGGCACGTCGTTCTCGGGGATCTCGCCCGCGTAGTTGTTCTCGGTCTCGTGGTCGTCCCAGGTGACGACGAAGGGGTGGGCGGCGTGGGCGGCGCGCAGGTCCGGGTCGGACTTGTAGAGGGCGTAGCGCAGCCGGTAGTCCTCCAGCGTGACCGTCTCCCGGTTGAAGTGGGCGGGGAGGCGGCGGTCGGTGTAGTCGCGGGCGCCGCCGGTGGCGTTGACGGCGTACTCGTAGAGGTAGTCCCCGAGGTGGAAGACCACGTCGACGTCCTCGGCGGCCAGGTGGCGGTAGGCGGTGAAGTACCCGTCGTGGTACGCCTGGCAGGAGACGGCGGCCAGGGTGAGGGAGCTGTTACGGGCTCCGGCGGCGGGCGCGGTGCGGGTGCGGCCGGCCGGGCTGGTCCAGCTGCCGGTGCGGAAGCGGTAGTGGTAGGCGCGGCCGGGGTCGAGGCCCTGGACGTCGGCGCGGACACTGTGGGCGAACTCCGGGTGGGCGGTGACCGATCCGCGCCGCGCGATACGGCGGAACCCCTCGTCGTGCGCCAGCTCCCAGCTCACCTGGACGCGGCCGGCCGGGAGGCCGCCGCCGGGCTCGTAGGGGCGGGGGGCGAGCCGGGTCCAGATGAGGACGGAGCCGGGGAGCGGGTCGCCGGAGGCGACGCCGAGGGTGAAGGGGTCCTCGGTGATTCTGCGGGCGTCCAGCTCGGCGGCGCTCGCCGTGCCGGCGGCGGGCAGGTTCATCGTGAAGGCGAGCGCGGCGGCGGCTCCGGCCCCGGTGAGCAGCCGGCGGCGGCCGAGGCCGCCGGGCCGGGACGACCGGGTGGTGGCGGTGGCGGGTTCGCCGGACCGGCTGCTCTGAGCTGATCGGTCACCCTGGGCCGATCGGCCATCCTGAGCCGATCTGTCACCCTGAGCTGATCGGTCACCCTGGCCGGGCGCCGTGAACGTCTGTGCGGCTGTCATATGCCCCTCGCTTGCCGGATGCTGCCGGATGGTGTCGGAATCCAGCGCACCGCCGGCGCGCGACGCGCCGTTGTCGCGTGCACAACATCCGCATGGCGGGTCGATGAGCACCGCGTGCCCCATGCACCGACCTCTCCGGTACTGCTCCCGTGCCTCTCCCGCACCCCTCCCGTACGCTCCCGTACGCTCCCGGCCCATGGACACTGAACGGAAAGTCGCGGTCGTCACGGGTGCGGGTTCGGGGATCGGGCGGGCCGTCGCGCTCGCCCTCGCGCAGGCCGGGTGGTCGCTCGCGCTCGCGGGCCGGCGGGCGGAGCCGCTGGCGGAGACGGCCGCCGCCTCAGGGTCGCCGGACGCGCTGTGCGTCACCACGGACGTGACCGAGGAGGACGAGGTGGGCGCGCTGTTCACCGCCGTACGGGAGCGGTTCGGCCAGCTGGACCTGCTCTTCAACAACGCGGGCACGTTCGGGCCCGGGGGCGTGCCGGTGGAGGATCTCGCGGCGGCGGACTGGCGGGCGGTGGTGGACGTGAACCTGACGGGGGCGTTCCTCTGCGCGCAGGCGGCGTACCGGCTGATGAAGGAGCAGGACCCGCAGGGCGGCCGGATCATCAACAACGGCTCGATCTCCGCCCACGCACCGCGCCCGGACTCGGTCGCCTACACCGCGACCAAGCACGCGATCACCGGGCTGACGAAGTCGCTGTCGCTGGACGGGCGGCCGTACCGGATCGCCTGCGGCCAGATCGACATCGGCAACGCGGCGACCGAGATGACCGAGCGGATGCGGACCGGGGTCCGCCAGGCCAACGGGGAGCTGGCGGTGGAGCCGGTGATGGCGGCGGCCGACGTGGCGCGGACCGTGGTGCACATGGCGGGGCTGCCGCTGGAGGCGAACATCCCCTTCCTGACGGTCATGGCGACGGACATGCCGTACGTGGGCCGGGGCTGAGGGGCCGGGGGGGGCGAGAGGCAAGAGGCGAGAGACGGGCGGCGGGCGGCGGGCGGCGGGCGGCGGGCGGCGGGCGGCGGGATCTCACCTTTCAGATGTGACCGTTTCTGTCCGAACTAGCCGCCAGATGACAGAGTTTGCAGATTTCCGCACTCCTGGGCAGGCAAGCGCGTACTGACCGTATGATCGCGTCTCGTTACACCTTCACCAGAACACCACAGAAGGAACACCGCATGCGCATACGCACCGCTGCGCCGATCGCCCTGGCCGCCGCCACCGCTCTGGCCGGCTCGCTCCTCGCCACGGCAGCACCGGCCTCGGCGGCCGCCCACCAGGGCGGGCTGCACTTCGGCCTCATCCAGTACGACGGTCCCGGCAAGGACGACCGGTCGACGAAGTCGCTGAACGCCGAGTGGGTGAACGTCCACAACAACGGCAAGGCGAAGGTCCAGCTCAAGGGCTACAAGGTGAAGGACAACAACGGCTTCACCTACACCTTCGGCAGCTACACGATCGGCGCCGGCAAGACCGTCAAGCTGCGCACCGGCAAGGGCAAGAACGTTTCGGGAACCGTGCACTGGAACCGGGGCTCGTACGTCTGGAACAACACCGGTGACAAGGCCCGGCTGATCAAGCCGAACGGGAAGCTCCAGGACTCCTGCTCCTGGGGGAAGTCGACCGTGGCGAACAAGGGCATCAAGAACTGCCACTGACGGTCATCGCGCGCAGGGCTGCCGCGGTCCGGTGACCGCGGCAGCCGTACGCGGACGGGAATGCCGGGAGCGGCGGCGGAGTTGGACTGCACCATGACACGTGATTCCGCGCCCGAGGTCCTGCGCTACACCGCCTTCTCCGCCGACCCCGAGGGCGGAAACCCCGCAGGGGTCGTCCTGGACGCGTCGGGGCTCGACGAGGGGCAGATGCTCGCCGTCGCGGCGGAGGTGGGCTACAGCGAGACGGCGTTCCTCACGGAGCGGACCGGCGAAGGCGCGTACACCGTCCGCTACTTCAGCCCGAAGGCCGAGGTGCCGTTCTGCGGTCACGCCACGGTCGCCACCGCCATCGCGCTGGCCGAACGGGACGGGCCGGGCACGCTGGAGTTCACCACGGCCGCGGGTCAGGTGCCGGTCACCGTCACCCCCGAGGGCGGCGAGCTCCGGGCCACCCTGACCAGCGTGGTCCCGCACGTCACGGGGGTCGACGCGGCGGACCTCACGGAGGCGCTGGCGGCCCTGGACTGGGCGTCCGCCGACCTCGACCCCGCCCTGCCGCCCCGGATCGCCTACGCGGGCGCCCGCCATCTGGTGCTGGCCGCCGCGACCCGCGAGCGGCTCGCGGACCTCGCGTACGACTTCGCACGGCTCGAAGCGCTGATGCACCGGCTGGAGCTGACCACCCTGCAACTCGTGTGGCGCGAGGCCCCGGAGGTCTTCCACGTGCGGGACCCGTTCCCGGTGGGCGGGGTGGTCGAGGACCCGGCGACCGGCGCGGCGGCGGCCGCCTTCGGCGCGTACGTACGCGAGCTGGGGCTCGCCCCGGAGGCGGCGGCCGCGCTGACCCTGCACCAGGGCGCGGACATGGGCCGCCCCGGCACCCTCACGGTCGAGCTGCGCGCCGGAGACGACCGCGTCCGGGTCAGCGGGACGGGCACCCGGATCGGCTGAGACGCCGCTTGTACGGGGCGGAGGGCGGCCGGGAAGCTGGACCGGGTGTCGGCCGGTGAGCTGGACCGGGGCAGCGGTGAGCTGGACCGGGGCAGCGGTGGGCTGTGTCGGATCAGCCCGTGAGCTGTACCGGGTCAGGCACTGAGCTGTGCCAGGCCAGGCGCTGAGCCGCACCGGGTCAGCCGCTGACCGGCACCGGGTCGGTCAGCCGGTGAGTTCCTTGGCCGGGGAGACACGGGCGAACCAGCCCTCCGTCTCCTCCGGTTCGAGGGCACGTTCCAGGATGACGTCACCGCGCATGCCCGGGAAGAAGCGGCCGGCGGGCCAGGACCGCCGGGAGGACGGCTCGTCCAGCACCAGCAGGCGTACGCCGTCGACGACGGGGATGTCCGCGGGCGTCCCCTCGTTCCACAGCCGGCCGCCGTCCGGGGCGGTCAGGTCGAAGGAGCCCACGGTCTCCACCTGCCCCGGAGTCACCCGGCAGACGGCCGCCTCCTGCGGCGAGGGGGCGCGGCCCGCCACATGGCCGCCGCCTATGAGCGCGTCGGCGAGCAGGGTGTGCAGCTGGAAGTTGTCGCCGATACCGAAGATCCGCAGGGCGTAGCCGGTGCCGCTCGTGCGGTGGAGCGCGACGAGCGGTTCGTCGTCCAGCACCTGGAGGGCGTAGCGGAGGGACCGGAACTGCCGGCCGGACGCCTGCTCCACGGCGGTGAGCAGCCGCAGCAGCCCGTCCCGGCTCCCGTCGGCTCCGCCGCGTACCGTCCGGTGGTTCAGCAGGGCGACGGCCGCCATCTCCCACTGGGGCAGCGTCCACCAGCCGACCGCCGCCTCGAACCCCGCCCGCTCGACGATCTCCTCGCCCGGCTCACCGGCGTCCGGCACGGGGAACGCCCCGCCACCGGTGGCCGCCCACGCCTCGGCGAACGCTACAGCCGCCCCGAGCGCCGCCCGCAGCCCGGCCAGTACGCCCGGGGCGCAGCGCTCGGCGTCGGCGCCGCGCTCGACGCACGCCCCGACGAGGACGGCGACGACGGCACGGGGGCTGGGCGGGACCTGCTCCAGTACGGCGGCGAGGCGCGGCCCGCCGCCCAGCAGCTCCGCCTCCTTGGCCTGCCCGAAGGTCTCCTGCAACCGGACGAACGCCTTGCCGGACCGTTTCGCGTCCTGGGCCACCACCGCGGCCTCGAAGTCCGCGACCGCTCCCCCGAACCCGGCCTTGCCGAATATCATTCCAGCACTTTATCGACGCGCTGTCGGGCGCCGCGAAGCCGGTCCGGGAGAAGGCCCGCCCCCTCCTCTCCGCATCCTGAGGCGGCACAGCGTGATGAGGCCGCCGGGCGGAGGCCGACCGCCGAGACATGGGGGGGGGAGACCACCGGCCGACGGGTGAAGTCACCACCGGCCGATGGGCGGAACCCGGTCGAACGCGGGAGGATACGGACATGGCTGACGCCAAGCCTGAGCCCACGCCCGCCCCCACCCCCGACACCAACACCAACACCAACACCGATACCGACGCCAACTCCAGGTCCGGTCCCCGCCCGCTGACCGTCCCCAGCATGTCCGCGGGCCCGTACTTCGTCCTGCGCCCCTGGGAGATGAGCGACCTGCCGCTGGTCCGCGAGGCCGCGCAGGACCCGTACATCCCGCTCATCAGCACCATCCCGGCCCGCTACTCGGACAGGGCCGCCGAGGCGTTCGTCCGCAGGCAGTGGGAGCAGGCGGCCACGGGCGCCGAATACCCCTTCGCCATCGTCCGCTCCCGGGACCGACGCCCGGTGGGAGCCATCGGGCTCCGGCTGCGGGACCTCCCGGAGGGCCGGGCCTCGATCGGGTACTGGATGGTCGCCTCCGGGCGCGGCCAGGGGGTCACCCGTGCCGCTCTGCGTACGGTGACGGGCTGGGCGCTGCACGACCTCGGCGTCCCCCGCCTCCAGCTCTTCGTCGAGCCCTGGAACACCGCCTCCGCCCGGATCGCCGAGGACGTCGGCTACCGGTACGAGGGGCTGCTGCGCGGCTGGCAGCAGGTGGGCGACCGGCGCCGCGACATGGCCGTGTACGGGCTCCTGAACGGCGACGGGCCGGTGGATGGCCGGGCGGTAACCGTGGACTGAACGCCGAGGCGTTACGATCGCGGGCACCGCTGCCGACCAGCAGCCGCACGGCAGCCGAGCTCCAGGAGTACCGAACTTGTCCGCACCACGCATCGGCGTATCCGTCGTGACCATGGGTGACCGCCCGCAGGCGGTCGAGGCGCTGCTGGCGTCCGTCGCCATGCAGGACGTCCGGCCCACCCGGCTCGTGATCATCGGCAACGGGACCACGCTGCCGGACTTCTCCGCCGTCCCCGGCCTGGAGGACCTCGACGGCGGGGTGACCACCATCGAGCTGCCGGAGAACCTGGGCTGCCCGGGTGGCCGGAACGAGGGGCTGCGCAGGCTCGCCGAGATCGGTGACGTGGACGTGGTGATCGAGCTGGACGACGACGGGCTCCTGGTCGACAAGGACGTCTTCCGCCGGGTCCGGAACCACTTCGCCGCCGACGACCGGCTCGGCATCGTCGGCTTCCGGATCGCCGACGAGCACGGCGAGACCCAGCGCCGGCACGTGCCCCGGCTGCGCGCGGGCGACCCGATGCGCGGCGGCCCGGTCACCGCGTTCCTCGGCGGCGGCCACGCCTTCTCCATGAAGATGCTGGCCCAGACGGGTCTGTGGCCCGCGGAGTTCTTCTTCACCCACGAGGAGACGGACCTCGCCTGGCGCGCGCTGGACGCGGGCTGGACGGTGCTGTACGAGCCGGAGCTGCTGCTCCAGCACCCGAAGACGTCCCCGGCCCGGCACGCGGTGTACTACCGGATGACGGCCCGCAACCGCGTCTGGCTGGCCCGCCGCAACCTGCCCCTCCCCCTGGTCCCGGCCTACCTCTCCACCTGGACCCTGCTCACCCTGGCCCGCACCCGCGACGCGAAGGGCCTGCGCGCCTGGGCGGGCGGCTTCGCGGAGGGCGTCCGCACCCCGTGCGGCGAGCGGCGACCGATGCGCTGGTCGACGGTGTGGCGGATGACGAGGCTGGGCCGGCCCCCGGTCATCTGATCCGCCGCCCCGCTCTACGGGGTCCAGCGGTAGAGGACGTCCGGCCCCCCCTCCTCGTTGCGGCCGCCGTCGTCGAACGCGACGGCGGTGAAGCCGTGCCGCTCGTAGAAGGCGCGGGCGGGGGCGTTGCGCTGGAACACGTACAGGGTCAGCGGCCCGTCCGCGGCTTCCCGCACCTCGGCCAGCAACCGGCTCCCGATCCCGCGCCGCAGCGCGTCGGGCCGCAGGTAGAGGTGGTCCAGCTCGCCATCCCCGGCCAGCACGGCGAACCCGAGCAGCGCACCGCCCTCCCCCGCCTCCTCGGCCACCCAGACCGCGGTGCTGGTGGGCAGCACGGCATGGGTGATCCAGGCGAGGGTGTCCTCGTCGCTGTGGAGGCGGGGCAGGTACGGCATGGCGGCGGCGCGGGACGCCAGGAAGACCCCGGTGACGGCCTCCGCGTCCCGGGGCACGGCCGGGCGTATCCGTACGTCGTCGTCCGCGTTCTCCGTCACTCGCATCACTCCTGCTCTCCGTGCCGCCTGTCCTCCCCCGTGCGGGTGGGGAACAATGACCCCGCGCAGCAGATCATGCGAAGGGGCCGGGGCGCAGGTGAAATACCGTGCGCCGGGAGGCCAGGGGGCACAGGGGGAGGTAGATCGCGATGCACTGGATCTGGTGGATTCTGATCCTTTTCTGGACCGGCGGATTCGCCTGGGCGGCCGACACCGCCCGCACGGCCCTGCGCCACCGGCACGAACGGAAACTGGAACTGCTGGAGGCGGCGAAGCAGGAGCGCCTCGCGCTGGAGGCCGCGCACAAGGCACCGGAGCCGGTGTGCGGCTGCACCCACCACCTCGCCAAGCACGACAAGCGGGGCCGGTGCCACGAACAGGTCGAGGCCCCGACGGCCTGGGACGAGAACAAGAAGCCGCTGCGCTACGAGGCCGGGCAGTGCAACTGCCAGCAGTACGTGGGCCCGCAGCCGCTCTCGCAGGTGTACGCCGAGGAGCTGACGGACCGCTGGCCGGCCGAGCCGCCGACGGAGAAGGGGCCCACGGCCGGGTGAAACCCCGGGCTGGAGCCCCTGGCCGCGCACCGGCTGACGAGCCGCGCCGCACGCCGGGAGAGCCGTCACTCACGGAAAGTGTCAGCAGCCGCAGGAGGCCCCACCCGAATCGGCAGGAGCCAGAAGGACAGGAGACGCCCGTGCTGACGAGGGTCAGAGATCCGGGCGGATCTTGCTGCCGATGTGCGCGATACGGATCTTGCCTTCCACCCCGATCAGCCGGAAGTGGATACGTCCGGCTCCTGGGGTGAAGCGAGCATGGAGGTGGAAGGTCGCCGACGTTCCGTCGAAGTCCTCGAACCGGCACACGCGCTTGCGCGTCTCGCCTTCCGGGGTCACCTTGCTCTGCCACTCGGGCTCGGGCGTCGCCGCAGGGTCCCAGGCCTCGGCCGCGGCCTCCAGCCGGTCCAGGCCGCGCCGCACCGGCACAATCCAGCGCGGGTCGAGGTCGCTGAGCTGGGCCTCGGTACGGCACAGAAACTGGAGGTGCGGGTACAGGTCAGCTCTGCGCTCCCAGATCTGGCGGCCGGTGGCAGCCCTGGCCAGGCTCGACTTCCGGATCCAGGGGCGGTATTCATCGACGTGCGGCAAGGCGGACACGTGCCGCACATCGACTGTCTCCTGCTCGAACTCCAGGGATCCGTCATCGAGTTCGACGAGTTCGCTGCGGTCGAGGCTGACCGTGGGTGTCTGCCACTCGGGGGCCACCGGCAGGCTGACCGCGATGCCGTCCATGAAGTGCGCGGCGCCGAGGCCGAGGGCAATCTCGCCACCGTGGCTGTATTCCAGGCCGCCGTCGGCATCCGGCGCCGGGTAGACACTGCGGACCGGGGATCTGTTCTGCAGAGCACGGAGGCGCTGCCAACGAACGTGGTTCTTCGGGCTGTTGCCGATCCACTTCCGGACCGGATAGCCCTCGGCGATTTCCAGCGCATCGAGTCCGGTTTCGCTGACGAGAGCGGTCTCCTCCCGGTCCTCGTTGGCAACGGCGCGCACGGCGTCGACGAACTCGGCCATGGCCTCGTCGGCACGAGCCTGGTCACACGTCGTGGTCCAGGATTTCTCGTTCAGGAACAGCAGCGGCACGGGCTTCCCCCTCGATTCCGTCGGCCCGGTCAGTCCAGGAGTTGGTCGAGTGAGTTCTCCCACTCGTCGAAGAACCCTTCGGGCCACTGGGCGAGCATGCCGTCCTTGTCGACGCGAGGGGTGATGACCTCGGCGCCCGAGCCGTTGCCGCGGAAGAAGTGGATGACCGCGTCCTCGGGCCGGAGTGCCTCCTGTTTCACCGCGATGCGTACACCGTTGAGGACGTGATCGCTGTGCGTCTCGACGATCAACTGGGCGCCGGTGGCAGCAGCGGCGGCGATCAGCGCGGCCATCCGGCTCTGGCCCTTGGGGTGGAGGTGGGCCTCCGGGTTCTCCAGGAGGATCAGGCTCTCAGGTGTCGCGGTGAGGCAGGCGACGACGATCGGCAGCGCGTACGTGAGTCCGAAGCCGACGTTGGTGGGGCGGCGGCGGCGGGTGGCGTTGATGCCGGCGGTGCCGCCGAAGCCGTAGGAGAGGCGGACGAAGTCGGTGCCCTCGACGGCGGAGGCATTGAGGTTCACGCCGGGGCAGAGTTCCTGCATCCAGGCGACGGTCTGGTCCAGGAGCTGCGGGGACGTGGCTGCGGAGTGGCGCAGCGGGCCGTCGGGAACCTCATGCTCGGCATGGTGGCGGAGGTAGTTGACGGTGTGTTCGCCTCGCACCCCCAGGAAGCCGGGGCCGAGGGCGATCTGACGGGTACGCGGGTAGGTGACGGCAGGGGTGATGCGATCTGCGTGGAGGTACTGGAAAGGCACGTCGAGGAGCGACCAGCCTCCAGGGAAGTCGTAGGCCTCCATCGCGTCCTCGTCGGGCTCGTCAAGGTCGTAGCGGGCGATGAACCTGCCTGTCCCGCCCGCTTCGACCACGACGCCGACCAGCGGAGCGTCGGTGACGAGCAGGTCGTCCGCGGGGCCGAAGTCGTCATGCAGCAGATCGCGCGCCGTGCCCAGCTCGACCAGTTCACCGTTGAGCATCAGCCCTTCTTCGGGGGACGCCGCCCGACCACGTCCGAACGACTGGAGAAGCAGTGCGAGGGACTGGAGAACACTGCTCTTGCCTGAGGAGTTCAGCCCGGTCAGGAGGGTCAGCGGCCCCATCGCGAGTTCGAGCCGGCGGAACGCCTTGAAGTTGACCAGGGTGAGTCGGGTGATCACTGTCGGACGTCTCCTTGGTCGAGGAGGTCCTCGAAGAGTTCCTGTACGGCCTCGAACCGCTTCCGTACCTTCTTGGGGTCACCGGTGGCCACGGAGATGGACCGCTCGAACTCGGAGTCCTCCATGAGGTCCGCGAACGCGTCCAGCGTGTCCAACTGACTCAGCCTGTCGTGCTGCTCCGGGCCCAGCGCTGCCAGGTTCACCGCGATGGCCTCGAACAGGGCCTTGTTGATGGGTGACTTGCGCTGCTGGCCCGAACGGTACTTACGGAAGGCGTGGACACCGAAGACCGCTTCGGCGGCTTCCATGGCCTTGCTGAACTCGGTGCGCAGGTGCTCCTCGTCCGCAGGCTCGCAGCGGTTGATGCGGTGCATGGCCTCGGCCAGGAACCTGTCGAAGTCCCCGGTGCGGTATCCGTCCGGAGGCGTGAGCCGGAAGGCCAGAAAGCGCAGTGCCATCTCACGGTCGGCCATCCGGTCACCGACCACGCTGTTGCCGGTCGCCCGGCGGAACTCCTCGGACTCGGCAAGCTCGGCGAGGAAGGTCCTGGCGCGGCCCGGGATCAGCGCGTGCCGGATCTCCTGACGGGTGAGGGGTTCCCCGCCGGTGTTGATACGGGCGAAGACATTGAACATGACCGGCTCGGGGGTACCGCGCCGGATGACGTGGACGACGACCTCCGTCTCGCGCAACCGGATCTGCAACTTGCCCGAGAGGTCGCGGAAGCCGGCCCCCGTGAAATTGAGAAGGTACTCCAGCCCCTTGAGCCGCAAGGGCTCGGCGCCGACCGTCTCCGCGTCGAGAAAACGCGCGATCGAGGTCAGGCGCTGGATGCCGTCCACGATGGCCCAGCTGCCGTCCTTCTGTTCAGCGGCGTAGAAGGACGGAATGGGAATACGCAGGAGCAGCGATTCGATCAGGCGGCTCTGCTTCTCGTCGGTCCAGATACCGGCCCGGCGCTGGAAGTCGGGGGCAAGGTCGATCATCTCGTTACGGAGCCTGGAGAGCAGCAGGTCGACCGTCGTGTTGCGGGTCTCGATGTCGATGTGCTCGGGGTCGAAGGGCGAGGTGATCTGGTCGACGCCCTCCTCGGTGCCCTCCCGCTCGACATCGGTGAACCGGCCGTCGGAGGCAGTTTCCCTGGCGGTGAGCATGAGCTCATCCAGGCTGAGGGAGTCGTTCTCCCCCGTCGTCTCCTGGTACCGCTCGTAGACCGATCTCCGGTCCCGTGTGCGCCCCTGGCTGCTGTCCTCCGGCGCGGCCATGTCGTCTCGTCGCCCTCACCCTCGTGTCCTGCCGGGTCTCACCCGTCGGTGCTGGTCACAGCTCACCCTACCGGCCGTGATCCGGTGGTGACGGCTGAGCGATCGGCGCAGTGGGAGCACGGGCGGTCGCCCCGGTTTCTTCGTCCGCCGGCTCCGTCGCCCTGATGTCGGCGGGCGGGCCACCGAGGAGATTCCCGGCTCGGTGCAGGGCGTCTCTCAGCGGCGAGCGATGCTCGCCAGGCCCGTGAGCAGCCGGGGAGGACCTCCGACCCGCGTTTCCACTGGTCAAAAACCCTGAGAGGCAGACGAGCCGCGCTGTACGCCGGGTTCTGTCGCCCGGTCGCCTCGCGGCGGCCGGGGAGACGGCCATCCATCTAGGACCGGCATTGCTGCCGGCCTCGTGCGGTCTACCCGTGAACTCGGGCGAGCAGCCCTCGAACGTTCACGCAGGGCCGTCCCGTTTCCGGAACGACCCCTCTTGACCTTGCTCCGGGTGGGGTTTACCTAGCCGCCTGAGTCACCTCAAGCGCTGGTGGTCTCTTACACCACCGTTTCACCCTTACCCGGGACCGGAGTCCCGGGCGGTCTGTTTTCTGTGGCACTGTCCCGCGGGTCACCCCGGGTGGCCGTTAGCCACCACCCTGCCCTGTGGAGCCCGGACGTTCCTCGGGAGGGTCCCGAGGGATCCTCACGCGGCCGTCCGCACGACTCGTCTGCCGTACCCGCCATCCTACCGGGCCCCTGGGGACGGCTCAGCCGAGGTCGTCGGTCTCCAGGTCGAAGGCGAAGGGCTCGGGGAGCGGGAGCGGCTTTCCGTACGGGATCACGGGTGGAAGCGACGCGGGCGGCGGAGACGGCGGAAGCGGCGGACACGGCGGACACGGCGGACACGGCGGACACGGCGGAAGCGGCGCTTGACCTTGTCGCAGCGTCAGGGTTTCTACTGGCCGCATGCGTATCGGAGAGATCGCCGCGCTCGTCGGAGTCACCTCCCGGGCCGTCCGGCACTACCACCACATCGGGCTGCTGCCCG
The DNA here is from genome assembly GCF_040703535.1 of Streptomyces sp. NPDC007346. NCBI lineage: Bacteria > Bacillati > Actinomycetota > Actinomycetes > Kitasatosporales > Streptomycetaceae > Streptomyces > Streptomyces sp. NPDC007346. The sequence continues at coordinate 78,180 of NZ_JBEYKR010000005.1, read as the reverse complement.
AGCCCGCCCGGCGGGCCAACGGCTACCGCGCGTACACCGTCCGCGATGCCGTGCTGCTGGCCCGCATCCGGCGGCTGACCGAGATCGGGCTCTCCCTGGACGAGGTGCGGGACGTGCTCGCCGACGACGCGGGGCGGGAGCCGGCCGAGGTGCTCGGTGAGCTGGACGCGGACCTGGCCCGGCAGGAGCGGGAGATCCGGGAGCGGCGGCGGGTGCTGGCCGCGCTCCTGGAGGCGCCGCCCGCCTCGGACGGGCCGCTCTCCCCCGGCCTCGCCGCACTGCTGGAAGGTGCGCCCGCCACCGGGTCCCCCGCCGCCGCCAAGGACCGCGAGCATCTGGCGTTGCTGGACGCTGCGGGCGGCGGGTCGGGGGCCGAGGTGTACGCGGCGCTGCGGCCGCTGGCCGAGGACCCCGGGGTCGCGGCGCTGTACGAGCGGCTGGACGAGCTGGCCGGGGCCGGGGCGGACGATCCCCGTATCGCGCCGCTGGCCGCCGACCTCGCCGCCGCCGTACCGGATGAGGCCCTGGCGGTGATCCCGGAGGGGGCCTCGCTGACGACGGGGGTCGGGCGGGCGCTGCTCGACGACTACCCGCCCGCGCAGCGCGAGGTGGTGCGCCTGGCCATGGAAGCGATGACCGAACGGTTGCGCGGCGCACAGAGGAGGAGTTCGTGAGTACGGGGGCGGGGGCGGCGGGGATGACGGTGGGCCTGCGGGTGGCGCGCGGCGCGGTGTGGGCGGTGCTGCCGACGGAGGTGGTGCTGATCGTCTGCGTGGTGGCCGGGGTGCGGATACCGGGCGTGGTCCAACTCGTGGCCGAGGTGCTGGTGGTGGGCGTGCTGGTGGTGGAGGCCGCCGTGCTGTGGCGGCTGTACGCGGCCCGGCGGCGGGCGGGGGCCGGGTGGTGGGAGGCCTGGCGGTCGGCGGTGGGCGTGCTGGTGCCGGTGGCCGTGCGGCGGCTGGTGGTGCACGAGTTCCGGGCGCTGCACAGTCTCGGGCTGTGGGTCCTGCGCCGTCGGCACCGGATTCCGCGGGGGGCGCTGACCGTCCCGTACACCGGTCCGCAGACCGGGACGATGTACGCGTTCCTCTTCGTCTGCGTCGTCGAGACCGTGGTGCTGGCCCTGGTGATCCCCTGGCCGCTGGTCCACGCGATCCTGCTCGTGGTGGACGTGTACGGCGTGGTCCTCGTCCTCGCCCTGCACGCGGCCTGTGTGACCCGGCCGCACGTGGTGGAGGGCGACGGTTCGCTGCGGGTGCGGTACGGCGCCCTGTTCGACCTGCGGGTCCCGGCCTCCCGTATCGCCTCCGCCCGGGTCGAGCGGCGCTATCCGGACGGGGGGCTCGTGCGGGTCGACGGGGACGGGGTCCTCGATCTGGTGGTGGGGAGCCAGACGACGGTGGCGGTGGAGCTGGTCGAGCCGGTGGAGTTCGTACGGCCGCTCGGGCGGCGCGGGAGCGCCCGTACGCTCCGCTTCCACGCGGACGACCCACGGGCGGCGGTCGCCGCGCTCACGCGGGGGCGGGCCGGGCGGGTCCCGTCGTCCGTGCCCGCGCCGGAGGCCACAGCGCCCTTCTCGACGCGGGAGTGAGGGCCCGGCGCCGTACCCTTGCCGAGGACCCGGAGAGCCCGCACGCCGGCCGGGCCCCGCCTGGTCGTGCGTACGAAGGAGAACCACCGTGCTCGTGCTGTTGCCGCCCTCCGAAGGAAAGGCCGCCTCGGGGCGCGGGGCTCCCCTGAAGCCGGAGTCGCTGTCGCTGCCGGGGCTCGCCGAGGCTCGGGCGGCGGTGCTGGAGGAGCTGGTCGAGCTCTGCGGGGCGGACGAGGAGAAGGCCCGCGAGGTGCTCGGCCTCAGCGTGGGGCTGCGGGGCGAGGTCGGGAAGAACGCCGAGCTGCGGACCGCCGGGACCCGTCCGGCCGGGGAGCTGTACACGGGCGTGCTGTACGACGCCCTCGACCTGGCCTCCCTGGACGCGGACGCCCGGCGGCGGGCGGCGGCGTCGCTGCTGGTCTTCTCCGGGCTGTGGGGCGCGGTCCGGATCGGCGACCGGATTCCGCCGTACCGCTGCTCGATGGGCGTGAAGCTGCCCGGCCTCGGTGCGCTCGGCGCGTACTGGCGTACGCCCATGGAGGCGGTCATGCCCGAGGTCGCCGGGGACGGGCTCGTCCTGGACCTGCGCTCCTCCGCGTACGCGGCGGCGTGGAAGCCCAAGGGCGAGGTGGCCGCGCGCACGGCGAGCGTGCGGGTGCTCCAGTCGCAGATGGTGGACGGGGTGGAGAAGCGGTCCGTGGTGAGCCACTTCAACAAGGCGACCAAGGGCCGGATGGTGCGCGACCTGCTGCTGGCGGGGGCGCGGCCGAAGGACCCGGAGCGGCTGGTGGATGCGCTGCGGGATCTCGGGTACGTGGTGGAGGCCGAGGCCCCCGCGCGGGCCGGGCGGCCGTGGTCGCTCGATGTGGTGGTGACGGAGATCCACTGAGCCTGTTGCATCCTGCGCAACGGTCGTTGCAGATGACGCTTCACTCGCGACAGGATGGCTCCATGACCTCTTCCTCACCGCCCCCGGCCCCCTCCGACACCTCCGTACTGGATCTCGCGCCCATCGTCCCCGTCGTCGTCCTGCACGACGTGGCCGACGCGGTGCCGCTGGCGCGGGCGCTGGTGGCGGGCGGGCTCCCGGCCATCGAGGTGACCCTGCGGACGCCCGCCGCGCTGGAGTCCATCGGGGCCATCGCCGCCGAGGTGCCGGGCGCGGTGGTCGGCGCGGGCACGGTCATCTCGCCGCAGCACGTGCGGGACACCATCGACGCGGGGGCCAGGTTCCTGGTCAGCCCGGGGTGGACGGACGCGCTGCTGGAGGCGATGCAGGGGTCCGGGGTGCCGTTCCTGCCCGGCGTCTCCACCACCTCCGAGGTGGTGGCCCTGCTGGAGCGCGGGGTGAGCGACATGAAGTTCTTCCCGGCCGAGGCGGCGGGCGGCACCGCCTATCTCAAGGCGCTCTCCGCCCCGCTCCCCCAGGCCCGCTTCTGCCCGACCGGCGGCATCACCCTCGCCTCCGCGCCCGCCTACCTCGCCCTGCCGAACGTGGCGTGCGTGGGCGGCAGTTGGATGGTCCCGGGCGACGCGGTCGCGGCGAAGGACTGGGACCGGGTGGCGCGTCTGGCCGCGGAGGCGGCCGGGCTCGGCGGCTGAAGCCCGCAGGCCTCTCCGCGCGTCCGGCGGTGGGGGCGGCGGTGCTCGGCGGCTGAGCCCCGCGGCCTCCCCTCAGCGCAGGATCTGTACCGCGTACAGCCCGCCGACGCCCAGCGCCAGCACCCCCAGCAGCAGCCGCAGGGCCGTTTCCGGCAGACGGGGCTGGAGGCGGGCGCCCAGGTATCCCCCGCACAGGCCGCCGAGGCCGCAGGCCAGGCCGAGCGACCAGTACGGGGCGATGTCGCCGGTCGTGGTCAGGGAGAGCAGCGCGTACGTCCCCGCGCCCACGACCGAGGTCACGAAGGTGGCGGCGAGCGCGGCCGGGGCCACCTTCGCGACCGGCATCCCGCGCCCGACGAGGATCGGGCCGAGAATCGAGCCGCCGCCGATCCCGTAGATCCCCCCGGCCACACCGACGGCCATGGCCAGCCGGGTGATGGCGCGGGGAGACACCTCCGAGGGCTCCCGCGCGGGGGCGGTGCGCGAGGCGCGGTGCAGCGTACGCAGGCAGAGCCAGCCGCCCAGCGGGAGCAGCAGCACCGCGATCAGGAGCCGGAATACCGAGGGGCCCGGCACCGCGAAGACCCGGATCACCGCGCCGACGACGACCCCGGGGACGGTGCCCAGGACCAGCAGCCGGGTCAGCGGCCCCCGGAGCCCGCCGCTCCTGTGGTGCCGCAGCAGGGCCCCGGGGCCGGCCACCACGTTGTAGAGCAGGTTGGTCGGGGTGACCGCCGGGCTGGGCACCCCCAGCACGCTGACCTGGACCGGCAGCAGGAACACCGCGCCGGACACCCCGACCGGGGCGGTCACCACCGAGATCAGCAGCCCGGCGGCGAACCCGAGCAGCCCCGTCCACCCGTCCACGCTCGGCCGCTTCCGTCGCCGCTAGCGCAGGTGCGAGGTGTCGTTGAGCAGGCGTACGGAGGCGTTGCCGTCCCCGTAGTACGCGACGGTGGAGATCGAGGCCGCCGACAGCTCCATCCGGAACATCGACTGCGCCGGGGCCTCCAACGCCAGCCGGACCAGGGTCTTGATCGGGGTCACGTGGGTGACGAGCAGGACCGTGCGGCCCGCGTAGCGGGCGGTCAGCCGGTCCCGGGCCGCCGCGACCCGGTCGGCGACCGCGGCGAAGCTCTCGCCGCCGCCCGTCGGCACGGCCTCCGGGGAGGCGAGCCAGGCGGTGAGGTCGTCCCCGTACCGCTCGCGTACCTCCCCGAAGGTCAGCCCCTCCCACGCGCCGAAGTCCGTCTCGCGCAGGCCGTCCTCGACGCGGACGTCCAGGCCGAGGCGGTCGGCGACGGCCGCCGCGGTCTGCCGGCAGCGGCGCAGCGGCGAGCTGACGATCTCCTGGATCGTGCCGAGGGCGGCGAAGTGGGCGGCGGCGCGGGCGGCCTGGTCGCGGCCGATGGCGGAGAGCGCGGGGTCGGTGCCGCCGCTGCCGGAGAACCGTTTCTCGGGGGTGAGCAGCGTCTCGCCGTGCCGGAGCAGGACGAAGGTGGCGGGTGCCCCGAGGTCGGGGGCGGCGGCCCAGCCGACCTGCGGGGCGGGGGCGGACGCGGTGGTGTCCGTGGGGCCGGGCTCCGCCGAAACGTCGGAGCCGGGCCCCGCCGAAACGTCGGAGCCGGACCCCGGCGAAGCGTCGGCGTCGACCGCGAACAGCGTCCCCTCCTCCGCCCCGCCCCGGGCCGCCGCCAACGCGGCCCTGGCCTTCGCCGCTCCCGCCGCCGCGTCGCCGGGCGGGCCCCGGTCGGGCAGCGGGGTGCGCGCGGGGGCGTCCAGTTCGGCCGTGGAGGCGGACGCCTCCCACTGCCGGCCGTCGCGGCCCGCGTCCATCGCCTCGTTGGCGAGCCGGTCCGCGTGCTTGTTCCGCGCGCGCGGGATCCACTCGTACGTGACGGAGGACGGCGGCAGGAGCGCGGCGGCGCGGGCCGCCAGCGGCTTCATGTCGGGGTGCTTGATCTTCCAGCGCCCCGACATCTGCTCGACCACCAGCTTGGAGTCCATCCGGACGTGGACGTCCAGAACCTCGTCCGGGAACAGCGCCCTGGCGGCCGCCAGACCGGCGATCAGGCCCCGGTACTCGGCGACGTTGTTGGTCGCGACGCCGATGTACTCGGCGGCCTCGGCGAGGGTCTCGCCGGTGGCCGCGTCGAGGACGACCGCGCCGTAACCGGCGGGCCCCGGGTTGCCCCGGGAGCCGCCGTCGGCCTCGACCACCAGGTGGCGGGCGGCGCTCATTACAGGCCCGACTCCGCGGTGCGGACCAGGATGCGGTGGCAGTTCTCGCAGCGCAGCACCGTGTCGGGGGACGCGGCCTTCACGTCGTTGACCTCGGTGATGTTCAGCTCCAGCCGGCAGCCCTCGCAGCGGCGCTGGTAGAGCCGGGCGGCGCCGACGCCGCCCTGCTGGGCGCGGAGCTTGTCGTACAGCTTCATCAGGTCGGCGGGGATGACCTCGGCGACGACCTGGCGGTCCTTGGCCACGGTGGCGGCCTCGGCGTCCAGCTCGGCGACGGCGGCATCGCGGCGGGCGGTGGCGTCGTCGACCTTGGCCTGGACGGCGGCGACCCGCTGGGTCAGCTCGGCGACGCGCTCCTGGGCGGCCTCGCGGCGCTCCATGATCTCCAGGACGACGTCCTCCAGGTCTCCCTGGCGCTTGGCGAGCGAGGTGATCTCGCGCTGGAGGCTCTCCAGGTCCTTGGGCGAGGAGACCGCGCCGGAGTCCAGGCGCTGCTGGTCGCGGACGGAGCGCTGGCGCACCTGGTCGACGTCCTGCTCGGCCTTGGTCTGCTCGCGGGTGGTGTCGCTCTCCTCGGTGGTGGAGGCGACCAGCAGGTCACGCAGCTGGGCGAGGTCGCTGCTGAGCTGCTCGATCTCGGCGTGCTCCGGCAGCGAGGTGCGCTTGTGGGAGAGCTGGGCGAGCCGTACGTCGAGGGCCTGGACGTCGAGGAGTCGGATCTGGTCGGCGGGCGCGGCGTTCAGTTGGGGGCTCCAGAGGAATGGTGGGTGGTCCAGGGGTCGGTGACCCGCTTCGAGACATGGACCCGCAGGTCCCATCCGTGGCGGTCGGAAAGCGCGTCGAGCTGGGCGGCGGCCTGCTCGCACCAGGGCCACTCGGTGGCCCAGTGGGCGGCGTCGACCAGGCCGAGCGGCGAGTGCCGCACGGCCTCGGACGCCGGGTGGTGGCGCAGGTCGGCGGTGAGGAAGGCGTCGACCCCGGCGGCGCGTACCGCGTCGAAGAGGCTGTCGCCGGAGCCGCCGCTGACGGCGACGGTACGGACGAGGGCCTCCGGGTCGCCGGCCAGCCGGATGCCCTGCGCGGTGGCGGGAAGCCGGGCAGCGGCGCGGGCGGCGAAGGCGGCCAGGGTCTCGGGGTGGTCCAGCTCGCAGATCCGGCCGAGTCCGCGCCGGCCCGCCGGGTCGGTGGGGTCCGGTACGAGGGGGCCGGTGACGCGCAGGTCCAGGGCGCCGGCGAGGGCGTCGGAGACGCCGGGGTCGGCGGTGTCGGCGTTGGTGTGCGCGACGTGGAGCGCGATGTCGTGCTTGATGAGGGTGTGGACGACCTTGCCCTTGAAGGTGTCGGCGGCGACCGTCGTCGTCCCGCGCAGATAGAGCGGGTGGTGGGTGACGATCAGCTGGGCGCCGAGCCCCAGGGCCTCGTCGACGATCTCCTGGACGGGGTCGACGGCGAGGAGCACCCGGTCGACCTCGGCGTCCGGGTCGCCGCAGACGGTGCCGACCGCGTCCCATCCCTCGGCTCGCTCGGGGGGCCAGAGGGCGTCGAGGGCGGCGATGACTTCAGACAGACGGGGCACGGGGGAAAGGCTACCTGTACGGCGTGGTCCGCCGCCCCTGGCCGCCCACGGCCGCCCCGTCAGCACACTCGCCCCCTCCACCTCAGGAGAATCCGGGCATCACCACCCTTATGTGTGAAGTGAGGTGGCACGTGTTGTTCGGCAGGAAGTGCGAAAACTAGCTTTCGTAGCCGGAGGTGACGAGTCCATGACTGCCTGTGCCATCGAGGGCGGAACCGCCGGGGCCGCCACGACGGCGGATCCCGGCCCTGAAAAGTCCGGCGAGCCCGAGGAACCCGCCGGTGCGGGGACGCCCTCGCCCGGCCCGTGCGGCGTCCCGCGCGCTCCCCGCGGCCCCGGGACCTTCACGCTCACCGCGGACGGTGCGTACGGGGCCCGGCTGACGGCGGCGCCCGGCCCCCCGGGCGCGCAGCGGGCCTGGTACCCGGAGCGCTGGACCCTGGACGGGCCCGAGCCCTACGCCGTACCGCTGCCGCTCAACCAGCCCGAGGAGCCGGACGCGCAGGTGGTGCCGCTCGCCGACGGGCGGGTGCTGATCCGGCGCCGGGTGGCGGACCGCCAGATGTTCTCGCTGCTCTACCCCACGGGGCCCGCCACCGGCGAACTGGCCCTCGGCGCGGTCGAGTGCGACGGGATGACGCTGCTGCCGCCCTCGCCGGACGGCGGCAGCGTGTACGCCCTCTCCGCGGGCGACCACTCCTCGCTGCTGTGGCTGGTGGCCGGGGGCGCCTTCGGCCCGGAGCTGGTCGCGGAGGTCCCCGGCCACTGCTCGGGCGGGGTCTGGCTCGACCGGGCGGGCCGGATGCTGGCCCTGGACCGGCGGCTTCCGGGCGGTGGGCCCCTCAAGGCGGTCGCCGTGGACCTGGAGCGGAACGGCGAGGTGACACCGCTGCTCCAGATCACGCCGGAGAGCGATGACCGGCTGCTGCTGGCCGACGCGGACAGCGGGCTGCTGCTGCTCCGCTCCGACGCGCCGGGCCACGACCGCCTCGGCTGGGGCGTGCTCGGCAGCTGCCTGCCGGTGCGCTTCCCGGAGTGCCTACGGCCGGCGGACGTGGCGGTGACGCCGTTCGCCGTGCAGCCGGGGCAGATGCTGATGCCGGAGAGCTGCGCCGTCGCGCTGCGCGTCGACGGACCGGCCGGGAGCTGGGTGGGCGTCTGGCGCCCCCAGGGGCGGCGGCTGCACCACCTCGCGGCGCCGGAGGGCTGGTCGGCGGGGGCCGGGTACTGGAGCCGGGACGGCGTCCTGCACCTGCCGTACGCGAACGCGGCGACGCCCTGCGGCGTGGCCCTCCTCGACGCCCCCACGGACGAGGAAGCGCCCTCGGGGGCCGCCGGAGGCGACGGGACGGACGGCGGTACGAGCGGAACGGAACCGTCCGTCGCCACCGCCCCGCCTGCCGTGTGTAAGCCGGTTCCGTTGGGGCAGGCGCCTCTGCACCGGGCGACGTCGACCTGACTAAACTCGGGGCCTGGGCTACGCCGCCGTACCGGGCGGGCGCCGACGGTGACCGCGTCGGATGGCGGGGGCGGGGCCTGCGAACACGTACGTGCGACACAGGTAAGCGATCACAACGGGGTGACTTCCCACATGTCTGAAGCCCGAACCGACACGACCACGCCGCGTACGCCGGGGGGCGACGCGGAAGGGGCCGGGACCGGCGGCTCCGGAAAGCACCGAGGGGGTGCGTCGATGGAGAACACGTCGGTGCAGCCGCACGGCCGCCACCGCAGGCCCGCCCCGGAGGAGTCCAGGGCGGCCTGAGCCGTCGAGCAGCGCTGCGCAAGGGGCCCGGTACGGCGAACAGCCGTACCGGGCCCGTCCGTTACCGCCGTGCGAACACCCGGCCTGCCCCGAAGGCACGGTCGGCGGACCGAGCGGCTGCGCTCGACCCGAACGCCAGGACGAGCGACTACCGGACCGGCGACGCCGTCCGACAGGACGACCTCCCCAGCCCGCACACGCTCGCCGCGGGAATCGACCGCGACCGTGATGCGGTCATCGCCGGCCTGGCCCTCTCCGGGCGCACGGCCTTGGGGGTCCAGGTGCTCAGACCCGTTCCTGCGCCTTCACCTTCGTCGGCCGCTCCTCCCGTACGCGCGGCGTCCGGTGGTTCGGCAGCCACGCCAGCATCACCACGACCCCGACCAGCAGCACCCCGCACGCCGTACGGAACGCCGAGGCGTACCCGGCGGTGACCTCGGCCGGGTCCACGGAGCCGGCCGTACGGGCGGCGGCGACCGTGGAGAGCACCGCGAGGCCGAGCGCGCCGCCCATGGTGCGGGAGGTGTTGACCAGCCCGGAGACGAGTCCGGCGTCCCCGGGGGCCGCGCCGGAGGTGGCGAGGGTGGCCAGCGGGGTGGAGGCGAGACCGGCACCGGCCATCATCAGGACGCCGGGCAGGCAGATCGCGGTGAGGTAGGAGCCGTCGACGCCCATGGTGGACTGCCAGCCGAAGCCCGCGGCGGTGATCAGCACCCCGGCGGCGGCGAGGCTCTTGGCCCCCGTACGCACCATGAGGCGGGGCGCGATCTTGGAGCCGAGGATGACGGCGGCCGAGGTCGGCATCAGGGCGAGCCCGGCCTGCAACGGCGTGTAGCCCAGCACGTTCTGGGCGTAGACGGTCATGAAGTACCACATGGAGAAGGTCGCCGACCCCATGAGGAACATCGCCACGTTGGCCGAGGAGACCGCCCGTACGCCGAACACCCGCAGCGGGATCAGCGGAACCGCCGTCCGCGCCTCGACCAGGACGAACGCGGCCAGCAGCACCGCCCCGGAGAGCAGCGGTACGAGGGTGGCGGCGGCCGCCCAGCCCTCGGCCTCGGTCTGGACGATGCCGTAGGCCACGGTGGCGAGGCCCGCGGTGACCAGGACGGCGCCCAGCAGGTCGATGCGGCGGCGGTCGCCCGCCCGCCCCTCGGTGATCCACAGGGCGGCGGCGACCAGGACGAGGGCGCCGATGGGGACGTTGATGAGGAGGACCCAGCGCCAGGAGAGGGCGTCGGTGAGGACCCCGCCGATGAGCCCGCCGGCCGCGCCGCCGCCCGCGCCGACCGCCATCCAGGTCGCTATCGCCTTGGTCCGGGCGGGGCCCTCGGGCACGGCGGCCGTGAGGATGGTGAGGGTGGCGGGGGCCAGGACGGCGGCCCCGAGGCCTTGTGCGGCACGGGCGGCGAGGAGCTGCCAGCCCTCCTGGGCGAGGCCGCCCGCCAGGGAGGCGGCGGTGAAGACGCCGAGCCCGACGAGGAACATCCGCTTGCGCCCGTAGATGTCGGCGGCCCGGCCGCCCAGCAGCATGAAGCCGGCGAACGCGATCGAGTAGGCGTTGACGACCCACTGGAGCGCGCCGGCGCTCAGCCCCAGGTCGGCCCGCATGGAGGGCAGCGCCACGTTGACCACGGACACGTCGAGGACGACGAGGAACTGTCCCGTGCAGGCGGCGAGCACGACGGCCCACGCGCCGGTGGGTATACGGGAGCGGGAGGTACGGGTGGGCGCGGGTATCGGGACGTCTGCCATGACGGTCATGGTCGCAGGTACTGGATGCCCCGTACATCGGGTATCGGTCGGAGATCTCGGGTCCGGGCCGTCCTACGTCCGAAGTCCTGCTCCCTGGCCCTGGCCCTGGCTCCTGGTCCCCTGGCCCCGATCCTGGCCGGACCCGGACCCGCCCCTGGACCCGACCCCTGCCCCGGACCCGACCCTGGCCCCCGGCCGGCCGCAGCCCGGCCACCGCCACAGCCACCGCCACAGCCACCGGAACGGGGCCGGAGCAGAGCACCTCCGCTGCGGGAAAGCGGCCGGCCGGTGCTCTACGCGGGAGCCGTCCGCCGCGGCCTGTTCTCCGGCCGGAGCGAGTCCCACTCGAGGGGGCAGGAGCAGATCTGCACGGCGTACGAGCAGTCGTGGTCGCCGATCATCACGCTCCCGGCCGAGGACCCACCGGTGCGGGAGTGGTCTTCGCGGGCGAAGGCCAGGCGCATCAGGGGCGGGACGCGCAGGACGTGGCGGCCGTCGCGCATCACGGGCGTGAGCACGCGGAACGCCGTCAGCAGCTCCACCGAGTGTTCGATCGAGGGCACCGACCGGCGCAGGACGTGGGCGAGGTAGGGCACGGTGACGTCCGCGTCCCCCGCGCTGCTGATCTCCGCCAGCACCTCCCTGGCAGCCTGCGGCAGCCGGTCCGCGGCCCCGACGAGGTAGCGGCGGACGTCCAGGTGCGGGCCGCTCAGCTCTTCCAGGCGGCCCCGCTCGTCCGTCAGCCGGGCGGCGAAGTCCGCGAGGCTGCGGCCGGGCCAGGCGGTGATCCGGCTGCCGATCGCACGGATGGCGGTCGGCATCCCCTCGCACCTGGCCACGATGGCCGCCGCGGCGTCGGGCTCCCGCGCCGTCCTGTCCGTACCGATCATGTTGGCCAGCAGCCTGCGCCCGTCGGCCGCCGGCATCAGCCCCACCTCCAGGGAGGTCACCGCCCCCGGCAGGCCGATCATCCGCCAGCGGGAGGTGACGACGACCGCGTTGTCCACGCCCGCCGGCAGCAGCGGCAGCACCTCCTCCCGGCCGGCCGCGTCGTCCAGCAGCAGGAGGAAGCGCCGTCCGGCCGCCCAGCTCCGGAACATCCGGGCCAGGTCGTCGGTCCGCCCCGGCAGGGAGAGCCGGTCGTGGCCGACGGCGGCCAGCAGCTCCTTGAGCGTCTCGGCCGGGGGCTGCGCCGTACCGTCCTCCATGTGCAGGCTCGCCTTGAGCTGCCCGTCGGGGAAGTCCGCCCGCAGCCGGTGGGCCACCTGGAGCGCGATCTGGGTCTTGCCCATGCCCGGCGCCCCGGTCACCGTCACGATCCGGACCCCCGGCAAGGCACCGGTCTCGCGCAGGGCGCGTTCGATCCGGTCCAGCTCGTCCCGGCGACCGACGAAGTCCCCGATGGCCGGGGGCAGTTGGAACGGGGCGCTGACGGCTCCGGCCCGGGACGGCGCGCGGGTGGGCTCGTCATGTCCGGTCAGCACCCCGTTCTGGAGCTCGCGCAGACGGGCGGAGGGTTCGAGCCCCAGCTGTTCGGCCATGGCCCGGCGCAGCCGGGCGTACGCGGACAGGGCCTCGCCCCGCTGCCCGCAGCGCCTGGCCGCCGTCATGAGCTGGGCGCAGAACTCCTCGTGCAGGGGGTAGTGGTGGGTCAGGTCCCTGATCTCCTCCAGAAGGGACTGGTCCCCGCCCAGAGCCAGGTCGGCGGCGATGCGCTGCTCCAGCGCCTGGATCCTGAGGCGCTCCAGCCTCGCGGTCTGGGCGGCCAGGAGGGGCCCGGTCTCCACGCCCTCCAGCGGTGCGCCGCGCCACAACTCCAGGCTGCGGCGCAGGAGTACGGCGCTTTCGCCCGCCCGGCCCTGCGCGAGCGCCTCCCGCCCCTCGCGCAGCAGGGTCTGGAACTCCTGCACGTCCAGCCGGCAGCCCTGGAGCGGGAGCCGGTAGCCGTGCGGGTGGGTCTCCAGTAACTCCTGGCCCTGGACGGGGGGTTCGTCACCGCACAGGGTCTTGCGCAACTGGTAGACGTAGGTCTGCACGGTCTTGCGTGCCGTCTTGGGCGGTTGTTCGCCCCACAGCTCGTCGATCAGCAGCTCCATGGGAACGACGCGGTCCGCATGGGACAGCAGCAACGCCAGGACCCGGCGGGCCATCGGCGCGCTGGGTGTCCGCGGCTCACCGTTCACGCGTATTTCCATCGGTCCGAGAAGGGCAAAGTGCGGCATTCCGACGTCCTTACCTGTGGTCGGGCTCTGGTAGCACGACGAGCAGTCCGCGCGGACACACGTCCACGTCAGGTCGTTCCGTCCTCAGGCCACCCTGTCCCCGGGCCGCCCTGCCCCTGGGCCACTCTGTCCTTCGGAAGGGGCGGCAACCCACCCTTCCACTCCCCTCCCCGAGGACGGACAAAATCCCCGTACGCGGAAACGACTTCCCGATCTTGAGTGCGCAGCGTGTCCAAAAGGGAAAGACGGGTGGCGCAGAGCGACGTTCCTCGTCGTGGTCACGCCAACCTCGGCCTCGGCCCTCCCGGGGAACGGGAAAGCCCGTCCCCCGGGCGTGCGGAGGACGGGCTCTGCTCGGTGGGCGCCGTGCGGCGCGGTCCGCCCGCTACCGAGCGGGCTCGGCGGCGGGCTCGTTCGCGGGGCGGCGGGCGCCGCCCGCCACGAACAGCGCCAGGAAGGCCAGGGCGCCACCGATCCACAGCACGCTCGTGGTGCCGATGCCGTTGACGGCGAAGCCGCCGAAGAGCGCGCCCAGCGCGATGGACAGGTTGAACGCGGAGACGTACAGCGAGGTGGCCGCCTCGGTGGCCTCCGGTGCGGCGTCCATGATCCAGCTCTGGAAGGTGACCGGCACCGCGCCGTAGCCCAGCCCCCACAGCACCAGGACGGCGCCGGCGGAGAGGGCGTGGGTGTCGACGAGCGCGAGGAGGGACATGGCGGCGGTGAGGACCACCGAGATGCCCATGACGGTCCGCCTGAGGCTCTTGGTGATGAGGGCCCCGGCGATGAAGTTGCCGCAGATGCCGGCGGCTCCGAAGGTCAGCAGCAGCACGCCGATCGAGCCGGACCCGATCCCGTCGCCCTGGAGGACCGGCCGGACGAACGTGTAGGCCAGGAAGTGGCCGGTGATGACCAGGAAGGTGAGGGCGATACCGGTGCGGACACCGGCGTTGGTCCTGAAGACCTGCGGCAGGGCCGCGAACGAGATGGTCCGCTCGGCCGGGATCCTCGGCATGAGGAAGAGCATGCAGCCCAGGGAGACCAGTCCGAGGACGCCCACGGCGCCGAACGCCGTACGCCAGCCGCTGAGGTCGCCGAGGAGCGTCCCGATGGGCACGCCCAGGACGGACGCGGTCTCCACGCCGCCGAAGATGACGGCGGTGGCGCGGGCGACGTGCCTGGCCGGCACCAGGCGCAGGGCGATGCCGCCGGCGATGGACCAGAAGCCGCCGACGCTGATGCCGATCAGGAACCGGGCGACGAGGACCACCGTGAAGCCGGTGGCGAACGCGGAGGCCAGGTTGGCCGCCCCCATCAGGCCGATCAGGACCACCAGGACGATCCGGCGGTCGACACGACCGGTGGCCACGGTGACCAGGGGCGCGGAGACGGCGGCGACCAGGCCGGGCACCGTCACCATCAGACCCGCCGTGCCCTCGGAGACGTTCAGGGCGGTACCGACGGGGGTGAGCAGCCCCACGGGGAGCAGCTCGGAGGTCATCAGGGAGAAGATGCCCAGGGTCACCGCCAGCACGGCGAGCCAGCCCCTGACAGGTGAACGACCGGTGTCGGCGGAGACCCCGGTCTCGACGGTGGTCATGGCTGGGTCAGCCCTTCATCAGGAATCAGGACGGGGATCAGGAAGCAGGAGAACGGTTGACGGCATGCGGCGGGCGGCATGCGGCGGGCGGTGGCCGACAGGCAGGCAGCCACCGTCCGCGGACGACCTGCTCGTTACTCGGTGCCGGGCGTCTTGCGCGTGGTGACGTTCATCCGGTTCCAGGTGTTGACGGTGAAGATGAGCGCGATGAGCTGGGCGAGTTCCTTCTCCTCGAAGTGCCGCTCGGCCTCCTCGTACACCTCGTCCGGCACGCCCTCGGGCAGGAGGGTGACGGCCTCGGTCAGCGCCAGGGCGGCCCGCTCCGCCTCGGTGAACAGGCTCGACTCCTCCCACGCGGAGAGCTGGTAGATCCGCTCCTCCGACTCGCCGGCCTTGCGGGCGTCGGAGGTGTGGTAATCGATGCAGTACGCACAGCGGTTGAGCTGCGAGGAACGGATCTGCACCAGCTCCAGCAGGACGGGGTCGAGCCCTTCGCGGGCGGCGGCGTCGAGGGCGAGGACGGCCTTGAAGACCTTGGGGGCGACGGCGGAGAAGTTCATGCGCTGAGGAACCTGAAAAGTGGTCATGCATGGACCGTAGGCGTGGAAACGACCCCCGGTATGGTGCATTTCCATGGCAGAAACGTGGGTCAATGCTCCGGGCTCCGGAGGCTCGGGGACCGGGGGCGAGCAGTCCGCCGGAGCCGACTTCCACCTCGAACTCTCCGGTGCGGGAAGCCTGAGGGCCCAGCTCATGCACGCCCTGCGGGAGGCCGTCCGCTCCGGCCGGCTCGCGCCCGGCACACGCCTGCCGCCCTACCGCAGCCTCGCCGGTGACCTGGGCATCGCCCGCAACACCGTCGCCGCCGCCTACGCCGAGCTCGTGGAGGAGGGCTGGCTCACCGCCCGCCAGGGCTCCGGCACCCGGGTCGCCAGGCGGACCGCGCCGCTCCACCCCGGCCGGGCGCGCGGCCCGCAGCGCCCGACGCGCCGGCGCCTCCCGCACGACCTGATGCCCAGCTCCCCCGACGCGTCCGCCTTCCCGCGCGCCGCCTGGGTCACCTCCGTACGCGCGGCCGTCGCCGCCGCGCCCAACGACGCCTTCGGGGTGGGGGATCCGCGCGGCAGGGTGGAGCTACGCGAGGCCCTGGCGGAGTACCTGGCGCGGGCCAGGGGCGTACGGACCGAGCCCGACCGGATCATCGTCTGTTCCGGCTTCGCCCACGCGTTGGAGCTGCTGAGCGGCGTGCTGGACGGCACGGTCGCGGTGGAGTCGTACGGACTGGCCTTCCACCGTGGCGTCCTCGAGGAGGCGGGGCTGCGCACCGCGCCCCTGACGGTCGACTCGTACGGCGCCCGGATCGACGAACTGCCGGGCACCGGCGCCGGGGCCGTGCTGCTCACCCCGGCGCACCAGTTCCCCACCGGGGGCCCGCTGCATCCCGACCGCCGGACGGCGGTCATCGACTGGGCCCGTGCGCACGGCGGGGTGCTGGTGGAGGACGACTACGACGGGGAGTTGCGCTACGACCGGCAGCCGGTCGGCGCGGTCCAGGGGCTGGACCCCGACCGGGTCGTCCACATCGGCTCGACCAGCAAGAGCCTGTCCCCGGCGCTGCGACTGGGCTGGATGGTGGTTCCGGGGTGGCTCGTCGACGACGTGCTCGCCGTCAAGGGCCCCAGGGAGATGTGGTCCGGCGTCCTCGACCAGCTCACCCTGGCCGACTTCATCACCCGCGGCGCCTACGACCGGCATCTGCGCCGGATGCGGCAGCACTACCGGCGCCGCCGCGACCTGCTGACGGACATGATCGCCGAACGCGCCCCGCACATCAGGGTCAGCGGCATCGCCGCGGGGCTGCACGCCGTCCTCGAACTGCCCCGGAACACCGAGGAGGCGGCCCTGCGGGCGGCGCGGCGGCAGGGGCTGGCCCTGGAGGGGCTGCACGCCTACCGCCACCCCGACAGTGCGGTGGAGCCGCGCGACGGCCTGGTCATCGGGTACGGGACACCGCCGGACCACGCCTTCGCGGCGGCCCTGGACGCGCTGTGCCTGGCCCTGCCCGGTCCGCCGCCCGACGACCGGGGGCCCACGGCGCACCCGGGCCGTCGGGGCCTCGGCCGGCGGCCGGGCTGAGCCCCGGGCCGACGGTCTCGGCGGTCAGTTCGACACCCTTGCGAGGCCGTGGGCGGCGACGCCTGCCGCCGCCGGTCGCCCCGGTCCCACGCGACCGCGGGTGACGACGCCCGTGGCCGCCGGTCGCCCGGTGCCGCCCAGGAGCCTCGGTTCCACCCTGCCGCTCAGCATGGCGACGACGTGGGCGGCCGAGGCGAGCGTGGCGTGACGGTGCCACCCGGCGAACGACCGGCCCGAGAAGTCCCGGATGCCGACCCGGTCGGCGACCTCCGTGGTGTCCCGCTCCACCCGGCGGGCGTAGGAGGCCAGTTGGAGCAGTTCACCGACGCCCGACGTCGTCAGGTCGGTGAGCCACAGCTCGGCGGGCCAGTGGCCGCGCTCGGCGACCCCCATCAGCACCAGGGTGTCGTCGGGCCGTCCCTCGCACCGTGCGGGCGCGGGGGAGAGCCGGACCCGGACGGTGACGACCGGGCGGGGCGACGTGGGCCCTTCACCGGGCCGCCGCCCCGGCCGCCGCATGTGCCATACGAGCGACATGACCTGCTGGGCCGTCATGCTGACGCCCCGGTGCTGGTACCCCGGCTCCTCCACCGTCAGCCGCTGGGTGCCGCCGATGCGCAGCACCATCGGGGTGCCGGCGGCGCGCAGCCACCCGGCCACCGCGGCCACGTCCGTCTCCCGGGCGTCCATCACGACGGGCCTGACCGGCAGCCGCAGCTTCCTGATCAGCTCCTGGTACGCCTGGACCGAGCACCGGCCGAGGCTTTCGGGCACCTCGGTGTCGGGTATGTCGGTCTGACGGCGGTGGCCCCGGTCGGCCAGCCACCGGGGGGACAGTTGCAGCCGCCAGTTCTCCGGGCTGCTCCAGTCCGGTGCGGCCGCCCACACGCCCACCGCCTGCTGGGCGTTGACCACCTGGCCCAGCGCCGGGACGAAGCGCCGCTCCACCCCCACGGACGCCTCACCCGCCCTGCGGATGATCAGGGGGTGCACGACGTACGCCTGGGGCTGGGCGACCCGTTCCACGTACTGGGCCAGGGCCCGGCGCACCGGCGCCCAGTCCCAGGTGGAGCTGACGATGAAGTGGTGCAGGCTCTGTTCGATGGCGTCACCGCCGAAGAGCGCGGCGATGTTACGTATGGACTTGCGCCCCTCGGCCTCCAGCAGGCCCTGTAGGTAGGCCATGCCCTTGGTGCGCTGGTCGCGGCGGGGCATGGAGGCGAACAGTTCCGCTCCCAGGGCCGGAAGCAGCCCCTCGTGGGCCCAGCCGTACGGTCGGTGGCCGGCCACGGCTGGTCGTGGGCCTGCCCCGGTGGCGCGAACGGAGTGATCGAGCTGCGTGATCGTGTGTGTCATGCGTGGTCCCCCCGGCCGTTTGCGGTCTCGGATGAGACCTGTTCGGTGTGATGCGCGGGCCGGTGACCGGAGCAGTGATCCAGCCACCCCCCACGCCACGGAGGCTCACACGGGGTGGACAAGGCAGGGCCAATGGCTGGCAAACGCGCTGGTGACGGGGGTATCTCCGCGGGTGGGCGGTGCCTTCGCACGCCAGGGCGGCGAACATCGTCCGCCATTCGGACGCCCGCGCCGGGCGCCTGACTCGCCTCGGCCGCGCGGATCGGCGCCGCCCCATTCTCGCCCACCCGGGGCCGCTGGCCGCCCTCTTGACCATTCCCTGACCGGTTCTTGGCCCCCATGACCGAACCTGGGCCCGCACCCGCCCCGCACCGACCTGAGGAGGACCGGTCCCCCTTGACCCGGCCATCGAGCACCGCCCCGGCGCACCGCCTGTGGGAACCGGCGTCCGTCGTGCGCCTCAGGAACCTCACCGCCGAGCTGTCCCAGGCCCTGGCCACCGCGCGCTGGACGCCGTCGGAGCCGGAGGTCCGCGCCGCCGGCCTCCTGCTGAGGTCCGTCGCGGATGACGGCGTGTTCACCGGACAACGGATACGCGGCGTCCTCTGGGAGCGTTCGGCGGCCCTCACCCGGGTCGACGACGGCCGACTGGCCGGTCTGCTGGCCTCCTTGGCGCCCGTCGCGGACGAACCGGAGCTCCACGACGGGGCCCTCATGGCCGATATCCACGCCGTGCTGAACCGGGTCGCCGACCGGTACGGCACGCTTGCGGACACGAGGAGCACCGGGGTGCGTTGAAGGGAGCGGGACCGATGTCGGACATCGTGGTCGTAGGAGGAGGTTTCGCCGGGGTGTGGGCCGCGGCGGCCGCCGCCCGCCTGCTGGCCGGGAGGCGGCCGGGCGGGACGGAACACACGGTCCGTCTCGTGACTCCCGAGGACGACCTGGTGATACGCCCGCGTCTGTACGAGGCCGACCCGCACACCATGCGGGTGCCGCTCGACCGGATCCTGGCTCCGGCCGGTGTCCGCCGTACCGCCGCGGCCGTCACCGCGATCGATACCGGCCAAGGTGCGCTGACCGCCGTCGACCGCGCCGGCCGCTCGCGGGAGATCCCCTACGGCCGGCTGGTGCTGGCCACCGGCAGTCGTCTCGTACGGCCCGCGGTCACCGGTGCCGAACACCTCCACGATGTCGACACCCTGGCGGGCGCCACCGCGCTCGACGCCCATCTGCACGCCCTGGCGGAGCTCCCGGCGGCCGGGCCCGGCCGCTGGACGGCCGTGGTGGTCGGCAGCGGTCCGACCGGGCTGGAGGTCGCCACCGAACTGACGCGCCGGCTCCGCGCCGTCGCCGCCCCGCACGGCGCCGCCGGACGGGTCCGGGTCGTGCTGGTCGAGCGTGCCGGTACCGTCGGTGCCGCCCTGGGGCCGTCCGCCGCACCGGTGATCGCCGGCGCCCTGCGCGGCCTCGGCATCGAGACGCGCGCGGGCGTCACCGTGACCGGCCTGGCGGCCGACGCGGTCGTGCTGTCCGACGGTTCCCGGCTCCTGGCCCGTACGGCGGTGTGGACCGCGGGGTTCGAGGCCGCGGAGCCGGCCCGGCTGATCCCCGGCCGGCACGACGGGACGGGCCGCCTGGAGGTCGACGCGTTCCTCCGGGTCACCGGGGTCCCGGGGGTGTGGGCCGCGGGTGACGCGGCCACCGCCCCCACCGGGGACGGCCACCGCACGGTGCCCAGTTGCCAGTACGCGATCCCCCTGGGCAAGCTCGCGGGTCACAACGCCGCGGCCGGTCTTCTCGGGGTGGAGCCCGAGCCGTTCGCCCCCGGCCCGTACGTCACCTGTCTCGACCTCGGTGACGCCGGCGCCCTGTACACCACCGGCCGGGAACGTGCCGTGCACCTGACCGGGGACGAGGCCAAGAAGTACAAGCGCGCCATCACCGAGCAGTGGATCTACCCGCCGCTCGACGATGCCGCCGAGCTGCTGCGCCAGGCCGATCACCGGGTGCGCACCCGCAGGTCCGCCCCGGTGCCGGCGGCCCCCGCCGAGAGCGCCGGCCGGAGCGTACGGCACGATGGAGCGCCGTCGTAAGCCGGCCCGTCAGCCGGGCCCGCCCCACCTGGAGGACCCCGTGACCGCCGCCGCGTTCGCCGCCGTGCCCGAGCCGGAGATCGTCGCCGCGTTCGAGGCCGCCAAGGGCTTCATGCCGCTCCACGAGGGGCTCGCCCTGTACGCGGCCGCCGCCGAGGCCGGGGCGCTGGGGCTGCCCCTGCTGGAGGTGGGCACGTACTGCGGGCGCTCGACGGTCCTGCTGGCCGACGCGGCGCGCGCGGCCGGGGTGAGCGCCCTGACCGTGGACCACCACCGGGGCAGCGAGGAGCAGCAGCCGGGCTGGGAGTACCACGACCCGAGCGTGGTGGATCCCGAGGTCGGGCTGATGGACACCCTGCCGACGTTCCGCCGCACCCTGCACCGGGCCGGCCTGGAGGAGCACGTGGTGGCGCTCGTCGGCCGCTCCCCGCAGGTCGCCGCCGTCTGGGCCGGGCCGCTCGGGCTGGTCTTCATCGACGGCGGGCACACCGACGAGCACGCGAACGGCGACTACGAGGGCTGGGCCCCGCACGTCGCCCAGGGCGGACTCCTGGTGATCCACGACGTGTTCCCCGACCCGGCCGACGGCGGGCAGGCCCCGTACCGGGTGTACCGGCGGGCGCTGGCGTCGGGGGCGTTCACCGAGGTGTCCGCGACGGACTCGCTGCGGGTGCTGCGGCGCACGGACGCGGGGGTCTGAGCGCCGGTGCCCTTCCGGCGGTACGGATAACATCGCCGCGTGCCGTACGACGACAGCGTTCCCCCCACCCGCCGCCCCCGGCCCCGCCTCGTGGCCGCCGCACTGGCCGCGCTCTGCCTGACGGCGGTCGCCGGCTGCGGCGGCTCCCCTGACCCGGAGGAGACCGGCGCGGCCTCGCCCCGGCCGGGCGCGGAGGCCTCGGCCTCCATGACGCCCGACGCGCTCCCCTCCGCGACGCCCGACGCGACCCCCACCGCGACACCGACCGCGTCCGCCGCCGAGCCGCTGCCCCAAGGCCCCCTGACCGGCCGGACCGTGGTGATCGACCCGGGCCACAACCCCCGTAACCACGAGCACACCGAGGAGATCAACGCACAGGTCGACATCGGCACCGGGCGCAAGGAGTGCGATACGACCGGTACGTCCACGGACGCCGGTTACGCGGAGGCCCGGTTCACCCTCGATGTCTCGCACCGGCTGCGGGAGTTGCTCCGGGCGCAGGGGGCCCGGGTCCTGCTGACGCACGACGAGGACCGGCCGTTCGGGCCCTGCATCGACGAGCGGGCCCGGATCGGCAACGAGGCGAAGGCCGACGCGGTGGTCTCGGTGCACGCGGACGGATCGGCGGTGGGCAACCGGGGCTTCCATGTGATCCTGCCCGCGGCGGTGAAGGGCGGCGGGGCGGACACCTCGAAGATCGTGAGGAGTTCGGCCGATCTCGGGGCCCGTATCGCCGGGCACCTGGTCCGCACGACCAGAAGCGCGCCCTCCAACTACATCGGCGGCGGCACCGGTCTGGACACGCGTGACGATCTCGGCGGACTGAATCTGTCGACCGTGCCCAAAGTCTTCGTGGAATGCGGCAATATGCGTGACCCGGAGGACGCGGCCCTGCTCACCGACGCGAGTTGGCGGCAGAAGGCGGCCCAAGGGATGGCGGACGGCATCGCCGCCCACCTGAAGGGGTAGGTCTGCCCACCTGAAAGGGCGGGTCTGCGGGGATATCGAGGGGGATAACTGTTCAAGAAACGGGCACGGGCGCAACCCGCCCGGTCAGACGATAGATTCATCCGTACGATGGGGAGCCACCCCCGAGCTTCATGCCGTGCCCGCCGTACAGGCGGCAGCGACGACCGCCCCGACGAGACGACCGACTAAGGACCTTCACGTGAATATCCGCTCCCTCACTCGAGGCGACGGCGTGGTGATCGGAGCAGCGGTCGTGCTGTTCATCGCCTCTTTCCTCGACCTCTCCGGTTACGACTGCCCCTCCGGCGTGGACTGCTCGCGTTTCAACAGCCCGAACGCGTGGGACTCGCTCGGGCTCCTGATGAGCGTCTACCTCGCCGGCATCATCGGCGCGGCGCTGGTGATCGTCGGCCGGCTGACGCCCGGCCGCAAGGTCGCGGGGCTCGACATCGGCCAGTTCGGGGCCGCGTTCACCGTCTTCGCGCTGTGGACCGCCTTCTGGACGATCATCGACGTCAACAACGCCGGAGCCGGCCTGATCCTCGGCCTGCTGTCGGCCATCGTGCTCGCCGCGGGCACGATCGCCGGCCCGCTGATCCCCGCGCTCAAGGCCCCGCTCGCCGGTGCCCCGCGTCCGCCGCAGGCCGCGCAGCCGCCGTACGGCGCCCAGCCGAGCCAGGGCTACGGCTACCCGGGCGCCCAGCAGCCGCCCTACGGTGCCCAGCCGAGCCAGGGGTACGGCTACCCCGACGGCCAGCAGGGCCAGCCGGCCCAGGCCGACCCGGCGCAGGCGCAGGCGCAGGCCGCCCCGCAGGGCGGTGCGGCTCCGGCGGGCGACTTCACCCCGTTCTGGTTCGCCGTTCCGGTGGCCCGTCCGCTGTACGGCGAGGACGGCGCGCCGAACCCGATCGCCGAGCTGGCGCCGGGCACCTGGTACCTCGCGGTCGAGCAGCGCGGCCAGGGCCTCATCGCCCAGACCCAGGACGGCCGTCGCGGTGTGCTCCAGGACACGACGGGCATCCAGCGCGGCTGATCCCGTACCGATCCCGCAACGACAGCGGCCCCTCGCCCTTGTGGGCGGGGGCCGTTGCCGTACGTCGCTCGACGAGCAGGGGCTCAGCCGAACGACGACCGGTCCAGCCAGAAGTCCAGCAGCTCCGCGTCGCCGAGCACCTCGACCCGCTGACCGGTCGGCTCCAGGCGGCGGTTGAAGACGAGCATCAGGTCGGTCAGCGGGCCGCGCAGGGCGACCGTCGCCTTCTCGTGCGCGTGCCGCCAGGTGAAGCGCTCCTCACCGAACTCGATCAGCCACTCCGCCCCGGGCACGTCGGTGGCGTGCAGGTGCAACGAGCGCCCGCCGCCGCGCAGTTCGCCCGCCTCCGGGTCGCCGTCCTCCTGGGAGAAGGAGACGATCCGCAGCCACTCCTCGATGGTGTCGGCGGCGACCTCGGGGGCGAGCGTGTACGGGACCCGCGCGGCGAGCGCCGCGTCCGCCCGGTGCACCACCGTCTCGTGCGTCATGCGCCGCGCCCAGAACGCCGTACGCCGCTCCCACGCCCAGGTCCACACCTCGGCGTCCGGCCCGGCCTCGCGCAGCGCGGCGACGGTGGCGGCCGCCCCCTCGGCGAGCCAGGCGTCCAGCGCGGCCGGATCATCGCCCTCGGGCCCCTCGAACCCGGGCACCTTCTCCTCCGCCACCTCCTCGGTGGCCCGCCCCCGGACGATCTCCCCGACCCAGCGGTGCGCGCCGCCGACGTGCACGGCGAGCTGCCGCAGGTTCCAGTCGGGGCAGGTGGGGACGGTCGCGGTCAGGTCCGCGCCCTTCAGCGTCGAGCGCAGGGCGTCGGTCTGGGCCAGGATCTCGTCGCAGTAGCGGTCGTGGGAGAGAAGCGTCATGCCCGGGACCCTAGCCGGGGCGCGGAAGCGGATCACGTGAATAACCGGCCGTGCGCGGGCGGGCACAGGTCCGGCCATCCGGGTTTCACTCCGCGTAAAGCGGTAACCCGGACTCCATGTCCCCCAGAACCCGTACAGGCGGCAGTACAGCGGCGCGGATCATCGCGGCCGTGGCCGACATCCTGGCCTTCATCATCATTCTCTGGATCTTGATGTACCTGCTGGACGCCAACCGGAGCAACGATTTCGTGCAGTGGGTGCACGACGCCGCCACCTGGCTGGCCGGCTGGTCGTACGACCTGTTCACGTTCGACGCGGCCTGGGCCCGGGTCGTGGCCGGCTACGGTCTGGCGGCCTTGGTCTACCTGTTCATCGGGCACGCGGTGGCGGGCCGGATCCGCCGCTGACGCCGGACCGGCCGCACCTCTCGGGCCGCGGAGCGCTCAGCGGCCCGAGCACGCGGTGACCGCGCTCAGCGGCAGCAGTCCGGCTCCAGGCCGACCGGCAGCCGCTCGCCGCCGAAGACCGCGGTGGTCGCCTCGTCCCCCCCGAGGGCGGCCACCGCGAGCAGCAGGGAGCCCGCCGTCCAGGTGGTGAGCTCCTCGGGCCAGAAGGCCCGGTTGCCCTCGAAGACGTACCCCGTCCAGTACAGCCCGCCCTCGGCGCGCAGGTGTTGGATCGACTGGAGGATCTCCAGGGCCCGGTCCGACTCCCCCGTCATCCAGAGGGTGAGGGCGAGTTCGCAGCTCTCGCCGCCGGTCACCCAGGGGTTGGGCAGCACGCAGCGCACCCCGAGCCCGGGGACGACGAAGCGGTCCCAGCCCTCCTGGATGCGGGCGGTGGCCTCGCGGCCCGTGATGGCGCCGCCGAGGACCGGGTAGTACCAGTCCATCGAGTAGCGGCTCTTGTCGAGGAAGCGCTCGGGGTGGTCGCGGATCGCGTGGGCCAGCGCCCCGGTCGCCAACTCCCAGTCGGGCTGCGGCTCTTCGCGCCGCTCCGCGATGGCCAGCGCACAGCGCAGCGCCTGGTGGACGGAGGAGGAGCCGGTCAGCAGCGCGTCGTCGACCGGCGTGCCGTCGGCCTCCCGCTTCCAGCCGATCTGCCCGCCGGGCTGCTGGAGCCGCAGGACGAACTCGATCGCCGCGAAGACCGTGGGCCACATCCGGTCCACGAACGCGTCGTCCCCGGTGGCGAGGTAGTGGTGCCAGACGCCGACGGCCACGTACGCGCAGAAGTTGGTCTCGCGGCTGCGGTCGGTGGGCTGCTGGGCGTCGCCGTCGTGGTAGGCGGCGTACCAGGAACCGTCCGGGTTCTGGTGCCGGGCGAGCCAGTCGTAGGCGCGTTCGGCCGCCGCGTGCTCGCCCGCCGCGTCCAGCGCCATCGCGGCCTCGGTGTGGTCCCACGGGTCGAGGTGGTGGCCCCGGAACCACGGCAGGGCTCCGTCCTCGCGCTGGACGGCGGCGAGCGCGGCGACCGTCTCGGCGGCCTCGGCCGCGGTCAGGACGCCGGGGAGGACAAGGTGTTCGGTCTGTTCGGGAGTGCTCACGCCTCGGCCTTCGGAAGATGGGGCTTGGTGGCGTAGGCGACGAAGCTCTTGCCGACGACCGGGTTGAGGAGCTGCTCGGCGACCCGGGTCGCGAGCGGCTTCTTCATGATGTCCCAGACCAGCAGCTTGTGGTAAGCCCGCACCGGCAGCGCGCGGTCGTTGTCGACGCCGAACGCGCACTTCAGCCACCAGTACGGCGCGTGCAGGGCGTGGGCGTGGTGGGTCCCGTACGGCTTGAGCCCGGCCTCGCGGATGCGGGCCAGGAGCTGGTCGGCCTTGTAGATGCGGATGTGGCCGCCCTCGACCTCGTGGTAGGCGTCGGAGAGGGTCCAGCAGACCTTCTCGGGGCCGTAGCGCGGGACGGTGACGGCGATCCGGCCGCCCGGCTTGAGGACCCGGACCATCTCGGCGAGGACGCCCTTGTCGTCCGGGATGTGCTCCATGACCTCGGAGATGATCACGACGTCGAAGGAGCCGTCGGGGAAGGGCAGGTTGAGGGCGTCGCCCTCCATCGCGGTGGCGGTGGCGCCCTCGGGGGCCTCCCCGGCCTCCTTCATCGCGGCGAACCACTTGGCGACCTCGCGGATCTCCTCGCCGTTCTGGTCGAGGGCCACCACCTGCGCGCCGCGCCGGTAACACTCGAAGGCATGCCGGCCGGCACCGCAGCCCAGATCGAGCACTCGGTCGCCTGCGGCGAGCGGGAAGCGGGTGAAGTCGACGGTCAGCACAAGGGCCTGCCTTCGAGGTCGGAGGTACGGGTTCAGGAGAGCGGGACAGCGGTACGGGTTCCGGTCGGCGGGTCCGCCGTCACCCGCGGGCCCGCGCCCACCAGCGGGGCGAGCGTCACCTGCGGGCTCCGCGGGCGACGATCGCCTGACGGTACAGCTCGGCCGTTCCGGCGGCCGCCCTGGCCCAGGTGAAGTTGGCCAGCACCCGCTCGCGGCCCGCCGCGCCGAGCCGGGCGCGCAGCTCCGGGTCGGCCAGCAGCCGGGCCAGCGCCCCGGCCAGCGCGTCGGCGTCGCCGGGGGCCACGGCGAGGCAGGTCTCCCCGTCGCGGCCGGAGACCTCGGGGATCGCACCGCCGGTGGTGGCGACGAGCGGGGTGTCGGTGGCCATGGCCTCGGCGGCGGGCAGCGAGAACCCCTCGTACAGGGAGGGCACACAGGAGACCTGGGCGCTGCGCACGAGGTCGACCAGCTCGGCGTCGCTGATGCCCTTGACGAACTCGACGGCGTCGGTCAGCCCGTGCCGCTCTATGGCTCGGGCGACGGGCCCGTCCTCGGCGCGCTTGCCGACGACGACGAGGTGGGCGGCGGGGTTCTCCGTACGGAGTTTGGCGAGCGCGTCCACGAGGTGGACCAGGCCCTTGAGCGGGACGTCGGCGCTGGAGGTGGTGACGATGCGGCCGGGCACCTCGGCGACGGCGGGGTCGGGCGACCACAGGTCGGTGTCGGCGCCGATGTGGACGACGCTGATCCGGTCCGCGCGTACGCCCAGGTCCTCGACGATCTCGTCGCGGGAGGAGCCGGAGACGGTGAGGACGGCGGGCAGCTTGCGGGCGACCCGCTTCTGCATGCGGGTGAAGGCGTACCAGCGGCGCACGGAGGCGCGCCGGCGGCGGCTGGTGGCGGCGGCCAGGTCGAGCCTGCGGTCCACGGTGATGGGGTGGTGGATCGTCGTCACGAGCGGGGCCCCGAGGTCGCCGAGGAGCCCGTAGCCGAGGGTCTGGTTGTCGTGGACGACGTCGAACTCACCGCGCCGGGCCAGCAGGTGGCGGCGGGCACGGAGGCTGAAGGTGAGCGGTTCGGGGAAGCCGCCGGTCCACATGGTGGCGACCTCGGCGAGGTCGACCCAGTCCCGGTACTCGCGCCACTTCGGCGTACGGAACGGGTCGGGCTGCCGGTAGAGGTCGAGGCTGGGCAGCTCGGTGAGCGGAACGCCCTCGTCGAGCACCGGGTAGGGCTGCGCGCCGATCACTTCGACGCTGTGGCCCAGCCGCGCGAGCTCCCGCCCGAGGTGGCGGACGTACACGCCCTGGCCGCCGCAGTACGGGTTGCCCTTGTACGTGAGGAGCGCGATGCGCAGCGGCCGGTCACCGGCCCCGGCGGAGGAGCTGCTGTCGCCCGTGCGGGGGCCCGTCTCTATGGCCTCAGCGGTCACACTCGGCCCCCTTCTGACTGCGTGTTCGCCGGAGCGTAACCGGTAGCGCTAATCTAGAACAAGTTTCAGACTTGATCGTCGACGTGCACCGAATCTACCGGCAGGTAGCGTCGGTGTGACCGCCGGATCAGGTGATTCGCGCCACGACGGACGCCCTGGCATGCTGTGCGCGCCCGGCCGCATGGGCCTCGCCCACCCGGGTGCCGAACCAGAATCAAGAGACGCATCACGGATCGCGCATCACGGATCGTGAACGGGGACAGCATGACCACACACGGATCGTGCGGATCGTGGACGGGGGCAGCATGACCGCGGACGCCAGACCGGCAGCGCCTGTGCTGACCGAGCGGCAGGAGGCCCGTCGCCGCCGCATCCTGCACGCCAGCGCCCAGCTCGCCGGCCGCGGCGGGTTCGAGGCGGTGCAGATGCGGGAGGTGGCGGAGGCGGCCGAGGTCGCGCTCGGCACGCTCTACCGCTACTTCCCCTCCAAGATCCACCTGCTGGTCGCCACCATGCAGGACCAGCTCCAGCACATGCGCTCCACCCTCCGCAAACGCCCGCCGGCCGGGGACGACGCGGCCCAGCGGGTCGCCGAGACCCTGATGCGCGCCTTCCGCGCCCTCCAGCGCGAACCGCACCTCGCGGACGCCATGATCCGCGCCCTCACCTTCGCGGACCGCAGCGTGAGCCCGGAGGTGAACACGGTCTCCCGCCTCATGACGACGATCATCCTGGACGCGATGGGCGTGGAGCACCCGACCCCGGAGCAGCTCTCGGTGGTCCGGGTCATCGAGCACACGTGGCACTCGGCGCTGATCACGTGGCTGTCGGGCCGGGCGTCGATCGCCCAGGTCGGGATCGACATCGAGACGGTCTGCCGATTGATCGACCTGACGACGGAGCCGGGGCGGGGCTGAGGCGGGGCCGATGCGAGGCCGAGAACCCGCACGGAGCTACCGACGTGCCACGGAACCTTGGCTCCGCGTACACACGCCGAACGCCGCCGGACGCCGCCGAAGCCCGCGCCACAGGGTTCTCACGTCGTCGCCACAGGGCCGGCGGCCCCGGCCTCGTTCCTCACGCATGAGGGGTGAGGGAAAGGCTGAACGAGCCCTCGCCCACAGCCCCGTGGGGATACTCTGCGACATGCGATCACAGACGCAGAGGGGGAGCCGGTGCAGCCACTGACGAGCGACGATCCGCAGCAGGTCGGGCCTTTCCGCATCATCGAGTTGCTCGGTGCGGGTGGAATGGGCCGGGTCTATCTCGGCCGGGCCGCGGACGGGCGGACGGTGGCGGTGAAGACCGCGCGCCGCGAACTCGTCGACGGTGGGAGCTTCCGGAAGCGGTTCGCCCGCGAGGTGGCCGCGGCCCAACGGGTGGGCGGACCGTTCGTGGCACCGGTGGTCGACGCCGCTCCCCACGCCGATGTGCCGTGGATGGCCACCGAGTACGTGCCGGGCCTCTCTCTGAGCACCGTCGTGGCCCGCTACGGGCCGTTGCCCGAGGACGCCGTCGCGTCGCTCGCGTCCGGCGTGTTACAGGCCCTCTCGGCCGTCCACGCGCAGGGTCTGGTGCACCGCGACCTCAAGCCCTCCAACATCATCCTCACCTCCACCGGGCCACGCGTCATCGACTTCGGGATCGCGCGCTCCGCACTCGACACCGTCCTGACGACGGACGGCGCCGTTCTCGGCACACCCGGATTCATGGCACCGGAACAACTCACGATGGGCCCGGAGGTCACGGGGGCGGCGGACGTCTTCGCGTTCGGCGGCGTCCTCGTCTACGCGGCGACCGGCAACGGCCCCTTCGGAACCGCCCATCCGCAGGTCCTGATGTACCGCACCGCGCGCGACGCCCCCTGGTTGGACGGAGTACCCGAAGACCTGGCGCGCACAGCGAGGGCCTGCCTGAGCAAAGCACCGGATCGGCGACCCACGATCACGGCCCTCATGGCACACTTCGGCACACCCCACTTCGACAACTGGCTCTCGGGCCCTCTCGACGCGGAGTTACGCCGGCTCTTCGCGCGGCTGAACGACCCCAGGGCCGCGTTCGCGCTGCGGACCGAGAGCGATCGTCCTTCTCCCGGCGCCTTCGAGGCCGCAGGGGTACGCGCCGTCCCGGACGGCCTGAAGGCCCCCGAGGGCGCGTCCGTCACGGGCGGGAAGGGCCCTGCTCCTTCCGGCCCCGCACCGGAGCCGCAAGCCCCGGTGCGGTCAGCGCCCCCTTCGGCCCCACCGGCCTCTTCGAGGACGAGCCGGCGCAGTGTGCTGGCCGCGCTCTCCTTCGCCGGGATCGCGGCCGGAGGCGGGACGCTCACCTGGGCCCTGTGGCCCAAGGGCACGCGGGACGGCACGGACTCCGACAAGCCCGCGTCCACCGGCACCGCCAAGCCGGCCTTCGAGTTGCCGAGTGGCCAACGGAAGATCGACGCGGTGATGCCGTTGCCGGACGTCCCGGACCCGGACGCGCCGAGCGACTACTGGCTGTTCGCCGGCGACCGCTACCTCCGGGTTCGCATCTCCCCCGGGGCCTACCCCGTGCTCGAGAACCTGAAGGGGCCCACCGAGCTGGCCGAGTGGACGAAAACCCTTGGGGGGCTGCCGGGGTTCCAGAAGGGAATCGACGCCGTGCTGCGCGTTCCGGACGAGTCCGGTCGGCACTCGGACAAGCCCAGTCAGTACTGGGTCTTCTCCCGGGACCAGTACATCCGCATGGAGGTAGCTCCCGAGGGGAGGTACGGCGACACGCTGAAGGCGGGCCCCGAACCCATCGGCGACTGGACCGATGCCTTCGAGGGGCTTCCTTGGGGCACCGGCATCGATGCGATCGTTCCGGTGCCGGACGACCCGTACCAGGTCTGGGTGTTCTCAGGCGACAAATACGTCCGGACGCGGCTGAACGCCGACGGGGAGCCGGGGGGCTCGGCCCAGTTGGGTCAGAGCATCACCTCCGGGTGGTCGGGCTCCATGGGCTCGACCGCAGGGTTCGACAGGCGGATCGACGCGGCGATTCCCCTGCCGGGTGATCGGAACACGTACTGGGTGTTCTCCGGGGCGCAGTACATGAAGATCCACGTAACCGACAAGAAGTACACCGACACGGTGCTCCAGGAGCCCAGGACTCTCCGCACCGAGCCCATGTGATGAGCGGTGGCCTCCGGCCCCTGCCCACGACGCACCCGGGGCTCCGCGCCCGCCGCCTGGCCCGTACACCGCGGTACGAAGAGCCTCACCCCTGCTCCTCGGCTGGTTCTCGGCGACGACGCGAGCGGTCCGCCGCCCCGGGGAGGGGTGCTACGTCCCGGTAGAGTGGGCAGGTCGTCACCATGCCCGTACAGGGGGAAGCCGGTGCGCGTCCGGCGCCGGTCCCAGCCGTGAGCCGTCCGCCCGACGGCAGCCGGAACGCCCTGTCCGCGGAGCGTGCGCGGCCGGGGGCTGTGTGACCACGGGCCCCACGGTCACCGGAGGCCCGGTGGCCCAGGGTCACCGGAACCCCGGTGGCCGGCACCGTCGAGGTATACGGGGCCGGAGCCCGGTGCCCTCGTGCGCCCGGGAGGACCGGCCCCCGCAGGAGAGGCACAGCCCGCCATGACCGTACGCCGCAGCGCAGCCGCGCTCGCGACCACCGCCGTTCTGCTGGGCGCGGCCGCACCCGTCGCGGTCGCACCCGCCGCGGTCGCCGCGCCGAGCCCGTCCCCTTCGGCCGAGCTGCCGCTCGGGCTCTACGGGACGACGGACCCCACGTACGACGGGGTGTGGCGGCAGTCGCTGGCCTTCCTCGCCCAGAAGATCGAGTACGTCACGCCGTCGAAGCAGGCCGTGGACTGGCTGCTGGAGCAGCAGTGCGACAGCGGCGCGTTCACCTCCTTCCGGGACGCCTCCGTGCCGTGCGACGCGTCGACCGTGATGGACACCAACGCCACGGCCGCCGCCGTGCAGGCGCTCGTCGAGCTGGGCCAGCACCCCGACGCCGCGAACAACGGGGCCGACTGGCTGAAGTCCGTCCAGAACGAGGACGGCGGCTGGGGGTACAACCCGGGCAGCCCCAGCGACGCCAACTCCACCTCCGTCGTGATCGGCGCCCTCGCCCGTACGGGCGTCCCGATCAGCGAGCTCACCACCTCCGACGGCAAGACCCCGTACACCGCGCTCCAGGCCCTGGCCATCCCGTGCGGCAAGGAGGACGGCGGCGCCTTCGCCTACCAGCCCGGCAAGAAGGGCGAGCTCGTCGCCAACACCGACGCGTCGGCCGCCGCCGTGCTCGGGCTGATGGGCAAGGGCATGGCCGTGGGCAACGCCAACGCGGTCAAGGACCCCGTCTGCCGCAAGGGCGACGACCTCACCGCCGAGGAGAGCGCGCAGAACGGCGCCCACTACCTAGCCGCCGCACTGGCCGCCTCCCCCTACGTGGAGCAGCCCCCGATGCCGGGCGCCGAGGAGAGCGAACCGCAGCCCGACTTCGGCAACACGGCGGACGCGGTCGTCGCCCTCGCCGCCTCCGGGCACAAGGACAAGGCCGCCGCCTCGGTGGAGTGGCTGGAGAAGAACTCCCAGGCCTGGGCTCAGCAGGGCGGGCCCGCCGCGACCGCGCAGCTGATCTTCGCGGCGCACGCCACCGACGCCGACGCCCGCGGCTTCGGCGGGGTCGACCTGGTCAAGCAGCTCAACGCGACCGGCCCCGCCCCGGCCGCGACCGCGGCGCCCTCCCAGACGCCGAGCGGTGCGCAGCCCTCCAGCGGCACCAGCAGCGACGACGGCGGGCTCGGCCTGGGGTGGCTGATCGGTATCGGTCTGGTGGTGGGCGCGGGCATCGGCTTCCTGCTCAGCATGCGCCGGAAGAAGCAGCAGCCGTGACGCGTACGGGGCCTGTCGGTGCCGGACGCCCGGGGCCTGTCGATGTGGGACGTCCGGAGCTGGACCGTGCACGGCGTACCCGGTCTGTCGGTGCGGTGCGGCGTACGCGGTCCGGAGCACTGCTCCGGACTCCGATCGCCGCTCTCCTCACCACCCTGCTCGCCGCCTCGGCGGTCCTGCTCGGGGCGGGCGGCGCCCAGGCCGCCGGGTACCGTTACTGGTCCTTCTGGGAGGGCGACGGCAAGAGCTGGTCGTACGCCACCCAGGGCCCCTCCCTGGTGCGCCCCGACGACGGTACGGTCCAGGGCTTCCGGTTCTCCGTCAGCGAGGACTCCGGCGACGCCGACCGGCCGCGCCACGCCCCCGACTTCGAAGCGATCTGCGCGTCCACCCCGGCGAAGGACGGCTCCAAGCGGGTCGCCCTGGTGATCGACCCCGGTACGGCCGAGGATGCCCCGGGCGGGGAGCAGCCGCCCGCACCGCGCACCGTCTGCGCCCAGGTCGCGCCGGACGCCAGCAGCGCCGAGGCGCTCGCCTCGGTCGCGAAGCCGCTGCGGTACGACAGCAGCGCGATGATCTGCGCGATCTCCGGCTACCCGAGGTCGGGCTGCGGCGAGCAGGTGTCGGGGGACGGTGATGCCGACGGGAGCGAGAAGCCGTCCGCCACCGCCACGGCCACCGCCTCGGACGACGGAGGCGACGGCGGCGACGGAAGCGACAGCAGTGGC
This sequence comes from Streptomyces sp. NPDC007346, assembly GCF_040703535.1. Taxonomy (NCBI): domain Bacteria; kingdom Bacillati; phylum Actinomycetota; class Actinomycetes; order Kitasatosporales; family Streptomycetaceae; genus Streptomyces; species Streptomyces sp. NPDC007346. The sequence goes on along the minus strand of NZ_JBEYKR010000005.1, from coordinate 45,376 downwards.
AGCGGCGGTGGCCCCTCCGCCGGTCTCCTCGTCGGCATCGGCGCCGTCCTGCTGCTCGGCTTCGCCGCCGTGTTCCAGGCCCGCCGACGCCGATGACGCACGCCCCGGGGACGGCCCGGCTGCTCCGGCGTGCCCTGCACGCGCCCGAGGCGGGCCGCTCCAACGCGCTGCCCGCCGGGGCGTGGTGGCTGTGGGCGCTGGGGCTGGCCACCGCCGCCTCCCGGACCACCAACCCGCTGCTGCTCGGCCTGCTGGTCGGGGTGGCGGGGTATGTGGTGGCGGCCCGGCGCACGGACGCGCCGTGGGCCCGCTCCTACGGGGCGTTCATCAAGCTCGGGCTCTTCGTCGTGGCGCTGCGCCTGGTCTTCTCCGTCTTCCTCGGCTCGCAGATCCCGGGCTCGCACACCGTGCTGACGCTCCCCGAAGTACCGCTGCCCGACTGGGCGCAGGGGGTGCGGATCGGCGGCCGGGTCACGGCCGAGCAGCTGGTCTTCTCCCTCTACGACGGGATGAAGCTGGCCGCCCTGCTGATCTGCGTCGGCGCGGCCAACTCCCTGGCCAACCCGGCCCGGCTGCTGAAGTCGCTGCCCGGTGCGCTGTACGAGGTCGGGGTCGCCGTCGTCGTCGCGATGACGTTCGCGCCCAACATGGTCGCCGATGTGGTCCGGCTGCGCACCGCGCGACGGCTGCGGGGGCGGCCGACCGGCGGCGTCAAGGCCGTCGCGCAGATCGGGCTGCCGGTGCTGGAGGGGGCGTTGGAGCGGTCGGTGGCGGTGGCCGCGTCGATGGACGCGCGGGGGTACGGGCGCACCGCCCAGGTCCCGCCCGCCGTCCGCCACACCACCGACGTCCTCACCCTCGGCGGGCTGCTCGGGGTGTGCGCCGGCACGTACGGGCTGCTGGCCGCGCAAGGGGCGGTGTACGGGCTGCCGGTTCTGCTGGCGGGGCTCCTCGCGGCGATGGCGGGGCTGCGGCTCGGCGGGCGGCGCTCGGTGCGCACCCGCTACCGCCCCGACCGGTGGGGCCCACGGGCCTGGCTGGTGGCGGGGTCGGGTGCGGTGGTGGCGGCCGCGATGATCTGGGCGGGCGCCGCCGATCCGGAGGCGCTGCACCCCGGGGTCGTACCGCTGACCGCGCCCGTGCTGCCGCTGTGGCCGGCGGCGGCCGTGCTGGTCGGGCTGGTGCCCGCGCTGGTCGCCCCCCTGCCGCCGTCCACCCGAAGCACCCAGGGCGCCCACGACCAGGCGCATCGCACCAAGGAGCAGGCGTGATCAGGTTCGAGCAGGTCTCCGTGCGGTACGACGGGACGGACCGGCCCACCCTGTCCGGCGTCGAACTCGCGGTCCCCGAAGGGGAGTTGGTGCTGCTCGTCGGGCCGTCGGGGGTCGGCAAGTCGACGTTGCTCGGTACGGTCTCGGGGCTCGTCCCGCACTTCACGGGCGGGGTGCTGAGCGGTCGGGTCACGGTGGACGGGCGCGACACCCGCACCCACAAGCCGCGTGAACTGGCCGACCTGGTGGGCACGGTGGGGCAGGACCCGTTGGCCCACTTCGTCACGGACACGGTCGAGGACGAACTCGCGTACGGCATGGAGTCGTTGGGCCTGGCGCCGGATGTGATGCGCCGCCGGGTGGAGGAGACGCTCGATCTGCTGGGCCTGGCCGAGCTGCGTGACCGGCCGATCGCGACGCTGTCGGGCGGCCAGCAGCAGCGGGTGGCGATCGGTTCGGTGCTGACCCCGCACCCCAAGGTGCTGGTGCTCGACGAGCCGACGTCCGCGCTGGACCCGGCGGCGGCCGAGGAGGTCCTCGCGGTCCTGCAACGACTGGTCCACGACCTGGGGACGACCGTCCTGATGGCCGAGCACCGGCTGGAGCGGGTGGTGCAGTACGCGGACCAGGTCGTCCTGCTGCCCGCGCCGGGCGCCGCCCCCGTGATGGGGGCGCCCGCCGGCATCATGGCGATCTCGCCGGTCCGGCCGCCGGTCGCGGAGCTGGGACTGCTGGCGGGCTGGGACCCGCTGCCGCTCTCGGTGCGCGACGCCCGGCGCGGGGCGGGCGACCTGCGGGCCCGGCTGGCGTCGGCCTCGCCGCCCGCGCCCCCGGAGCCGTCCGAGAGCGTGCCCGTCGCGCCCGCGACCGTCTCCCCCGGCCCCCGCCCGGGGCGCCTGGCCCGGCTGCTGGGTCGTACGAGGGCCGTGGAAGCGCCCGCCGCCGATCCGGTCACCCGGGTCGAGTCGCTGAGCGTGCGGCGTGGCCGGATCGAGGCGCTGCGGCGGGTGACGCTCACCGTGGCGCCGGGCGAGACCGTGGCGCTGATGGGCCGTAACGGGGCCGGCAAGTCCACGCTGCTCGGCGCGCTGGTCGGCATGGTCGAGCCCACCTCCGGTTCCGTACGCGTCGGCGGCCTGGCCCCGGCCCGTACCGATCCACGGGACATGATCCGCCGGGTCGGCCTGGTCCCGCAGGAGCCGCGCGATCTGCTGTACGCGGACACGGTGGCCGCCGAGTGCGCCGCCGCCGACCGGGACGCGGGCGCGGACGAGGGCACCTGCCGGGCGCTGGTCTCCACCCTGCTCCCGGGCGTCGAGGACTCCACGCACCCCCGCGACCTCTCCGAGGGCCAGCGGCTCGCCCTCGCCCTCGCCCTGGTCCTGACGTCCCGCCCGCCGCTGTTGCTGCTGGACGAGCCGACCCGGGGCCTGGACTACGCGGCGAAGGGGCGGCTCGTCGGCGTACTGCGGTCGCTGGCGGCCGAGGGCCACGCGATCGTCCTGGCCACCCACGACGTGGAGCTGGCGGCGGAGCTGGCCCACCGGGTGGTGATCCTCGCCGACGGGGAGGTCGTCGCGGACGGCCCGACCGGTCGCGTGGTGGTCTCCTCCCCCGCCTTCGCCCCGCAGACGGCGAAGATCCTGGCCCCGCAGGAGTGGCTGACCGTCTCCCAGGTGCGCGCGGCGCTGGAGGCGGGGGCGTGAGCGGTAGCGGTAGCGGAGTGGACGTACGGGTGCGGGTCGCGCGGCGGAAGGCGGGCCGATGAGCGACACAACGGCGGTACGGGAGCAGGTGCGGGCCCCCCGGCCCGTGCGGCTCGGGCCGAAGTCGGTGGCCGCGCTGGTGCTGGTCAGCGCCGTCGGCGTGGTCGCCTTCGGGTGGCCGCTGCTGGCCGGTGCGGGGTCCGGGCTCGCGCACGCGCAGGACGCGCCGTGGCTGTTCGCGGCGCTGCTGCCGCTGCTGGTCGCGGTGGTGGTGGCGACGATCTCGGAGTCCGGCATGGACGCCAAGGCCGTCGCCATGCTCGGCGTGCTGGCGGCGGTCGGGGCGGCGCTGCGCCCGCTGGGGGCGGGCACGGCGGGCCTGGAGCCGATGTTCTTCCTGATGGTGCTGAGCGGCCGGGTGCTCGGCCCCGGCTTCGGCTTCGTACTCGGCTCGGTGACCATGTTCGCGTCCGCCCTGCTCACGGGCGGGGTGGGGCCGTGGATGCCGTTCCAGATGCTGTCGATGGGCTGGTTCACGATGGGCGCGGGGCTGCTGCCGGGCCCGGACCGGCTGCGCGGCCGGGCGGAGCTGGCGATGCTCGCGGCCTACGGGGCCGTGGCGGCGTTCGCGTACGGCACGATCATGAATCTGTACGGGTGGACGATCATCCCCGGTCTCGGCTCGGGCATCTCGTTCGTCGCCGGCGACCCGCTCCACGAGAACCTGGTGCGCTTCCTCGCCTACTGCGCGGCGACCTCGCTCGGCTGGGACCTGGGGCGGTCGGTGCTCACGGTCGTCCTGACGGTGACGGTGGGCCCGACCCTGCTGAAGGCGCTGCGCCGGGCGACCCGGCGGGCGGCGTTCGACGCGCGGGTGGGGTTCGAGACGTCGGATGCGGGGGCGGCGGCCGGCACTTCTGCCTCGGCAGGTCACCGGCCGTGATGGGGATCGCCCGCGCCTGAGGGGCGCCGGGACGGCGCTTCGGTGGCGTCCCGGCACCCCTTCGGGCCACCGCTCGCGGGCCGCTACTTGCGGTCCACTGCTTGCGGTGCACTGCTTACGGGCCGCTGCTTGCAGGTCCGCTACTTGCCGCCGACCTTCTCGGCCACCTCGGCCGATGTGCGCGCGGAGACGACCTTGGGTGCGGCGGGCGACCCCGCCTGTTCAACCGGTTGCGTCGGCTCCACCGCTTCAGCCGCCTCAGCAGGTTGCGTCAGTTGCGCCGGTTGCTTCGGTTGCTCCGTCCGCGCCGGTTCCGCCGTCGGCCGCTCCTGCTCGGGCGCCAGCTTCCGGGGCCCCGACAGGAGATACGTCAGCCCGAAGCCCAGCGCGACGACCAGCGCACCGCCGGCCGCGTCCAGCACCCAGTGGTTGGCGGTCGCCACGATCGCCGCGATGGTGAAGAGCGGGTGGAGCAGGCCGAGCGCCTTCATCCACAGCTTCGGGGCCAGCATCACGATGACCACACCGCACCACAGCGACCAGCCGAAGTGCAACGACGGCATCGCCGCGTACTGGTTGGTGACGGTGGTCAGCGTCCCGTAGTCGGGCTTCGCGAAGTCCTGCACCCCGTAGATGGTGTCGGTGAAGCCGAGGCCGGGCATGAGCCGGGGCGGCGCCAGCGGGTAGAGCCAGAACCCGACGAGCGCCAGCAGGGTGGCGAAGCCTATGGAGGAGCGGACCCAGCGGTAGTCGGCGGGGCGGCGCGCGTACAGCACACCGAGGATCGTGAGCGGGACGATGAAGTGGAACGTGACGTAGTAGTAGTCGAAGAACTCCCGCAGCCAGGTGATCTGTACGACGGTGTGGTTGACCCAGAGTTCGATGTCGATGTGCAGCCACTGCTCGATGGCGTGGATCTGCCGGCCGTGCTCCTCCGCGATGGGGCGGCCCGCGGTGGCGGCGAGGCGGACCTGTGCGTACGCGGAGTAGACGACGCGGATGAGCAGGAGCTCCAGCAGCAGGTTGGGGCGGTGGAGCACCCGGCGCCAGAACGGCAGGAGCGGGACGCGTCTCCAGCGCGCGGCGACCGGTTCCGCGTGGGCGGTGGGGATCGGCCGCTGCCAGTACGGCGAGGTGCGCAGCAGGAACGGGACGAGGCAGGCCGCGCCGAGCGCCGTGAGGAGCAGCGCGTTGTCCCGTACCAGGACGACCACGCCGATGTTCGGGAGCAGCATCTTGGCGGGGAGCGTGACGACGAGCACCACGACGGCGGGCCAGACGAGCCGGTCGGAGGCGCGCTTGCCGACCTTGCCGACGACGGCGAGGAGCACCCACAGGAGCTGGTGCTGCCAGGCGGTCGGTGAGACGGCCACGACGACGCATCCGGTCACGGCGACGGCGAGGAGCAGCTGCCCGTCCTGGGCGTAGCGGACCGCGCGGCGCACGCCGATGACGGTGACCGCGGCGGCGAGCACGAGGAACAGGGCGATCTCCGCGGGCCCCTCGAAGCCGAGCCGGAGCAGCGCGCCGTGCAGGGACTGGTTGGCCAGGCTGTCCGGCCGGTCGCCGAGCCCGGCGCCCGCCGCGTGGTGCACCCAGTACGTCCACGAGTCCTTCGGCACCACGGCCCAGGCGGCGGCCGTGCAGAAGCCGAAGACGGCCACCGAGGTCGCCGAGGCCCGCCGCTTCCCCGTCAGCCAGAGCAGTACGGCGAAGAGCAGGAGCGTCGGCTGGAGGGCGGCCGCGAGGCCGACGAGAAGGCCCTGCAAGCGGTGGTCCCGGGCGACGAGGCAGGCCAGCAGCACCAGGAGGACCGGCAGGATGCTGGTCTGGCCGAGGTGGAGGGTGTTGCGGACCGGCAGCGACAGCATGAGCAGGGTGATCGCGACGGGGACCGCGAGCAGCGCCGTACGCCGGGCGACCGGTGCGGGCAGGGCGCGGGCGGCGACGACGCCGAGAGCGGCCACCAGGAGCAGGGAGCCGAAGGTCCACGCTATGCCGAGGGACGCCTCGGCCGAGGCGGTGAGGGGTTTCAGCACCAGACCGGCGAAGGGGGTTCCGGTGAACCGGCCGCTGTCGTACAGCGAGCCCGTCACGTGCAGGACGCCGTTCTCCCCGATCCAGGTCTCCAGATCGGTGAGCCGTTCCCCGGGAGGCTGCCGCAGCACCACCGCCATCTGCCGTACCGCCAGCACGGCCACGACCAGCCAGAGCAGGGCCCGGGTCAGCCCGGTCCTCGTCTCCACGTCCGCCACCGCGTCACCGCGCACACTGTGATCCGCATTTGCCACGCTGCGCCGACCCTCCCACCGTTCCATGCCCCGCCCCTTCGACTCGGGGCGGTGCGGGATGAAGCCTCGCATTGCCCTATGAGGTAGACACAATCAACCCCCTCTTTGCCTGACTGTCATCATGCTTCCGTCCGGAGGAATGTCCGTACGGAACGACGATCAGCCGTTCGTTCATGGGGGGGGCGGCCGGAGGCGTCGGGCCGGGTCGGTGGTCGGTCCACGGGTGCCCTCTGCACGTAAATCACATCGCCCTGCGGCCCGCGAGGGAGCAAGAATGCCCCCATGACCTGGACCGTGACCTGGACCATGACCGCTGAACGATTCGACTCCCCCGACGCCACCGCGCTGCGCCGCGACTACTACGACGAGGTCGCCAGCCGCTACTGGCAGCGGCCCGCCACCGACGCGGAGATAGCCGAGGGCCTCGCCGACGACGGCGCCGACCTGCTGCTGCCGCCGACCGGCCAGTTCGTCGTCGGCCGCCACGAGGGCAAGGCCGCGGGCTGTGCCGGGCTGGTGCTGACGGAGGAGGCCGTGCCGGGTTCGGCGGAGCTGACGCGGGTGTACGTACGCCCGGCGTTCCGGTCCACGGGCGGCGGCGGGCTGCTGCTGGCCGCCATCGAGGAGGAGGCGCGGGCGCTCGGGGTGCGGCTGCTCCGGCTGGACACCCGTCTCGACCTCGTCGAGGCGCGCGGCCTGTACGCGAAGCACGGCTACGAGGAGGTGCCGGCCTTCCACCGGCGCAACCCGTACGCGGAGGTCTGGTTCGCGAAGGAGCTGTGAGGGGGGTCTGAGGGGCCTGCCTGGGGGGACCGAGCCTGTCAGTGCTGGTGGGCGGGAGGGCCCCGGTGGTCCCGGTGGTCGGAAGGGCCGCGGTGGTCCCGGTGGTCCGGGACGAACTCGGCGGTCCGGGATGAACTCGGCGGTCCGGACGGCGCCGGTGGTCGGGGGCCCCGGTGGTCGCGGCGGCCCGGACGGCCCCGGCGGTCCGGGGGCTACCGGTGGTCCGGGCCGTCCCGGTGGTCGAGGTCGTGGTGCCGGTCCGCCGCGTGGTCGCGCGGCGGCGCCGGCATGTGCGGGCGCTCCTTGCTCGACCCGCTGACCTCGGCGGTCAGCTCCGCGACGAGTGTGACCAGGTCGGTGGGGCGCTCGGGCCCCCACCAGTCCCCCAGCAGCTCCGCGAGGGAGTCCTCGCGGGCCTGGGAGAGCCGTACGACCGCCTCGCCCCCCGCGTCGGTGAGAATCATCTGGAGCCCCTCACGGCGGGCCAGTCCGCGCTCCTCCACCTGCCGGGCCGCGTCGGTGATCACGCGCAGCGGTACGGGGGCCACCTCGGCGAGCCGGGCGGGCTCGACGGTGCCGTGCCGCTTGATCCGCAGCAGCAGCCAGCTCGCCGCGGGCAGCAGGTCGTACCCGGCGCGCGCGGTGATCTTCTCGTAGATCTCGCGGCGCCCCTCCCGGGTGGCGAGCACCGACAGGGCGCGGGCGCACTCGTCGCGCGAGGAGCGCTCCACCGGGTTCGAGGCGAGTGTCTGGCTGGTGTCGGGGGCGGTCACCGAGCCCCGGAGCTTGTCCTCCTTGAGGAACCAGGCCAGGACGAAGGCGATGAGGACGACCGGGGCCGCGTACAGGAAGACGTCCGTGATGGAGGTGGAGTACGCGTCGAGGATCGAGGGGCGCAGGTCGGCCGGGAGCATCTGGATGGACCGGGGGTCGGCCGCCAGCCGGTCGGCGTCGACGCCCGGTGGCAGGGACCGGCCCGCGAGCGCGCTGTCGAGCTGGCCGGTGAGCCGGTTGGTGAAGACGGTGCCGAAGATGGCCACGCCGAACGAGGCTCCGATGGAGCGGAAGAACGTCGCACCGGAGGTGGCGACGCCCAGGTCCTGGTAGGAGACCGCGTTCTGCACGACGAGGACGAGGACCTGCATGACGAGGCCGAGCCCGGCGCCGAAGACGAAGAAGGAGAGGCTCATCTCCCAGGTGGAGCTGGCCGGGGAGAGCCGGTGGAGCAGGAACAGGCCGACGGCGGTGAGGGCGGTGCCCGCGAGGGGGAAGACCTTCCAGCGGCCGGTGCGGCTGACGAGCTGCCCGGAGCCGGTCGAGGTGAGCAGCATGCCGAGGACCATCGGCAGCATGTGCACACCGGACAGGGTGGGCGTGATGTCGTGGACCACCTGGAGGAACGTGGGCAGGTAGGTCATCGCGCCGAACATCGCGAAGCCGACGATGAAGCTGATCACGGCGACGAGGCTGAAGGTCCTGATCCGGAAGAGCTTCAGCGGCAGCACCGGTTCCGCCGCCCGCCGCTCGATGACGACGAACACGATCAGCAGCACGACGGCGAGCACCGCGAGCACGATGATCTGCGCCGACGCCCAGGCCCAGGTGGTGCCGCCGAGGGACGCCACGAGGATCAGGCAGGTGGCGACGGAGGCGATGAGGAAGGTGCCGAGGTAGTCGATCGTGTGCTTCTCGCGGTGGACCGGGATGTGCAGCACGGCCGCGATGACGAGCAGCGCGACGACGCCGATCGGCAGGTTGATGTAGAACACCCAGCGCCAGCTGAGGGTTTCGGTGAAGAACCCGCCCAGCAGCGGCCCGAGCACGCTCGTCGCCCCGAAGACGGCACCGAACAGGCCCTGGTACTTGCCGCGTTCGCGCGGTGTGACGATGTCTCCGACGATCGCCATCGAGAGCACCATGAGCCCGCCGCCGCCGAGCCCCTGGAGGGCGCGGAAGCCGATGAGCTGGGGCATGTTCTGGGCCATGCCGCAGAGGGCCGAGCCGATCAGGAAGATGACGATCGCGGTCTGGAAGAGCTTCTTGCGGCCGTACTGGTCGCCGAGCTTTCCCCAGAGCGGGGTCGCGGCGGTCGCCGCCAGCAGGTAGGCGGTGACCACCCAGGAGAGGTGGTCCAGTCCGCCGAGTTCGCTGACGATGGTCGGCAGCGCCGTGGAGACGATGGTCTGGTCGAGTGCGGCGAGCAGCATGCCGAGGAGCAGCGCGCCGATCGCCACCAGGACGGTCCGGCGGGACTGCCCTTCGCCGGGGGCCATCGGCTGCGGGCTCAGCTGCTGGGCCATGGGCATCTCCTCGATCCGTTGATCCACTACACCCCCATCCTGGCCGTTCTGCCCCGTTATGGCCTGCCGAGCGGCGTTCCTCCCCCGCCGGGCTCCGGCGGGGCACGGGGGGAGGGCATTGGGCTTCGCCGGAGCGGGCTGCATAATCGCAGGCAGCTCAAGGGAGGGGACCCACGATGACCGGACACGCATGCCCGGAGTGCGGCAGACGGACGGCAGGCGAGCCCGGCGCGGAGCACCGGGTGCCCTGCCGGTGCGGTACGGATACGGGCACGACGCGGCTCACGGGGGACGAGCTGCGCGCCGCCCGCTCGGCGGAGATGGCGGCGGCGGAGGACTTCGACCCGCTGCGGATCAGGCCGTACGTGACGCTGGGGAACACCTCTGCGGATGACGGCGACTCGGCGGAGCCGGCTGGTGCCGGTGGGCTGGCTGGCGCAGGTGGGGCGACCGGTGCCGGTGGGACGACCGGTGCCGGTGGGCCGGCTGGTGCCGGTGGGCCGGCTGGTGCCGGTGGGCCGGCTGGCGCGGGTGGGGCGACCAGCACAGGTGGGCCGGTCGGCGTCGGTGGGCCGGCGCAGGGCCCGGTGGACGACGCGGCCACCACCATGCCGCTGCACCTGGGCGGCGCCCCGGGGGCGGGACCGGTTCCGGGGCCGCCGGGCACGGGCCCCCACGCGGGCCTGGGCACGGAAGCCGGTACGGGCCTGGGCGCGGGCGCCGATTTCCGTACGGGCATGGGTACGGGCCCCGGCGCGGGCACACCCCCGCCGGCGGACGAGAGCCGACGGCGTACCGCGGCCATGGGCGCGGGCCCCGACTTCGGCGCGGGACCGGCCTTCGGGGCGGCCCCCGGCACCTCCGACCCCGTGCAGCCGCGCCGCAGGCGCCCCCTCGCGGCCCTCGCCGTGGGGGCGGCCGTGGCCGCGGTGGTCGGCACGGCGGCCTTCGCCGGGGGGCTCTTCGACCGGGGCGGGAGCCAGGACGAGGCGCTGCCGGAGGCGACCACGAGCGCCCCGGACACCGCGGACGAACCGGCCGCCTCCGTCGCCCCGTCACCCTCCTCCCCCTCGGCCACTCCGTCCCGTACGGCGTCGGCCTCGCCCACCCCCTCGGCCTCCGCCTCCCCGTCCGCGTCCGCATCCGCCTCCGCCTCGCCCTCGGAGAGCACCGCGCCGAGCCCGACCGCCTCGGCCCCGGCGACACCGGCCCCCGGCACCCCGTCCGCCTCGGCGACCGGCGGCGCGCCCCCGCCGTCCGCCGCGCCGCCCGCGGAGCTGGCCCCCTCCTCGCTCCAGCGGGGCGACCACGGCCCCCAGGTGGCCGTTCTCCAGAACCGGCTCAAGGAGGTGTGGCTCTACCACGGCCCCTCGGACGCGAACTTCAACGACCGGGTGGAGAACGCCGTACGGGTCTACCAGTCGTACAAGGCGATCCAGGGCGACCCGGCCGGTGTGTACGGGCCGAACACCCGCAGCGCGCTGGAGGCGGAGACGACCGGGCAGGGACGTGGCTGACCTGGCGCGCCGGGCCCGCGCGCGAGGGTGGACCCGCGGGATTGGCTTTCCGGCCCAGGTTTTTGTATGTTCGTGGAACAAAGTAGCTCCCGCCCGCACTCCCTGACCGGCGGGCGGGGCTGCTCTTGTACCGCACCACCCTTCCCCGCGCCCTGGAGCCAGCACATGTCGGCCACCGTCCTCACCGCACGCGCCCTCCTGCTGGACATGGACGGCACCCTCGTGAACTCCGACGCGGTCGTCGAGCGCTGCTGGCGCCGGTGGGCCCTCAAGCACGGACTGGACCCCGAGGCCGCCCTCAAGGTGGTCCACGGCCGCCAGGGGTACGCCACGATGGCCGTCCTGCTCCCGGACCGCCCCGTCGAGGAGAACTACGCGGACAACCGCGTGATGCTCGCCGAGGAGACCGCCGATGTCGACGGCGTGATCCCGATCGGTGGCGCCGCCGCGTTCATGGCCGCCATCGCCGACCTCCCGCACGCCCTGGTGACCTCGGCCGACAGCGCCCTCGCGGCAGCCCGGATGGGCGCGGCCGCACTGCCGATGCCCGCCGTCCGCGTCACCGCCGAACACGTCGGCGCCAGCAAGCCGGACCCCGAGGGCTTCCTCAAGGGCGCGGTGGAGCTGGGCTTCACCGCGGCGGACTGCATCGTGTTCGAGGACTCCGAGGCGGGCATCGCGGCAGGCCGGGCGGCCGGGATGCGCGTGGTGGGCGTCGGCCCGCGCGCCGCGGCCCTGTCGCCCGACGCCCACGTCGAGGACCTGACGCAGGTACGGGTGGAGGCGGTCGAGGACGGCTCGATCCGCCTGCACATCAGCGCGGCCTGACCCCCTCCGGCTCACCTCGGAGCCTGACCTCCTCTGGCCCACTTCGGAGCCTGACCTCCTCTGGCCCACTTCGGAGTCTGAGCCCCTGACCCACTTCGGAGTGGGTCATTCCTGGCGCGGCATCGCAGCGGGTCACTCCCGGCGCGGCATCGGAGCGGGTCACTCACGGTGCGACACCCCGCCCCCACCCGGCTGACACCTCGCCACCTCTCGGCACACACCGACGCACCCCGGCACACTCCCGACTCGCCACGACTCACCCCCGCACGCCCCCGGCGGACCCGCCGACCGCACAACTCCCCCCGCACGCCCGGCGGTCGGTTCGCCCCCACGCGACCTGTCACACCCCTTGATGTGACGTGCACATGTCGTCAGGCTGTTACCTGGTGCCCACCCCGCGGAAACCTGGCGCCGCCACGCTGACCGGGCTCCACATGCCGCCCGTCCAAGCACCCCCCACATCAAGGGAGTTCGCATGTTCGGTATCTACGCGCGTCGCTCAGCCGTCGCCGCCGCAACCGCCACCCTCGCCGCCACCTCCATACTGCTCACCGCCCCGACCGCGCAGGCCGCCCTCCCCACTCCGGTCAGCGCGGCGACCGCACGCACCTACCTCGGCCAGCTCACCGTCAGCGCCGAGGGCTCGTCCAGCGGTTACAGCCGCGACAAGTTCCCGCACTGGATCACCCAGTCGGGGACCTGCAACACCCGCGAGGTGGTCCTCAAGCGCGACGGCACGAACGTCCAGCAGGACGCCTCCTGCGCGGCGGTCAGCGGCAGTTGGTACTCGCAGTACGACGGCGCCACCTGGAGCGCCGCCTCCGACGTCGACATCGACCACGTGATCCCGCTCGCCGAGGCCTGGCGCTCCGGCGCGAGCAGCTGGACCAACGCCCGACGCCAGTCCTTCGCCAACGACCTGACCCGCCCCCAGCTCATCGCGGTCACCGACAACGTCAACCAGTCCAAGGGCGACAAGGACCCGGCCAAGTGGATGCCGCCGCGCGCGGCGTACAAGTGCACCTACGCCCGCGCGTGGGTCCACGTGAAGCACTACTACGGCCTGAACGTGGACTCGGCCGAGAAGAGCGCACTGCAAACGGCACTGAACGGCTGCTGAGCGACGCCCTCCCACCGCTCACCGGCCACCGGCCACCGGCCGCCACCCTCGGGCCACTGCTCACCGGCCACCGGAACCCCTGTGCCCTCCCCCGCCGTTCTGTACGTTACGGAGCCCATCCGTGACGTAGACACGAGGAGGGCACGACATGGCCGGACTGCGGCTGGGGCCGCTGCTGCGGTACGTCGACTGGGAGTCCGGCTCCACCGCGACCGTCTGGGTCGAGGCGAGCCGTCCGTGCACCGTGGAGGTCCGGTGCGCGGACGGCGCCTCGGGGACGTCCCCGACCTTCGCGGTGGCCGGACACCACTACGCCCTCGTGGTCGTGGAGGGGCTGACGCCCGGCACCACGACCGCGTACGAGGTACGGATCGGGGAGCGGCGCGTCTGGCCGCCCGCAGACTTCCGCCTGCCGCCGAGCACCATCACCACACCTCCGGTGGAGGCGAGCGCGGACACGAACACAGTCACGAACACGGGCACGAGGGCCCACACGGCGGCCGACACGGGGTCAGCCGCGTCAGCCGCGTCAGCCGCGAGCGAAGGCCGCAGCGTCCGGATCTCGTTCGGCTCGTGCCGCTGGGCGGCCTCCCCCGGCGACGGGCACGACCCGGCGGGCCCGGACGCGCTGGTCACCCTGGCCGCCCGCCTCGCCGCCGACCCCGCCGCCGAACGCCCCGACGTCCTCCTCCTGCTCGGCGACCAGGTGTACGCGGACGAGACGTCCGGGGCGACGCGGCGCCGGCTGGCGGCCCGGCGCGACCTGCGCGAGCCGCCGGGCACCGAGGTCGCGGACTACGACGAGTACACCTGCCTCTACGACGAATCGTGGCGCGACCCCGAGGTGCGCTGGCTGCTCTCCACCGTGCCGAGCTGCATGATCTTCGACGATCACGACGTCATCGACGACTGGAACACCAGCGCCGCCTGGCAGGAGCGGATTCGCGCCACACCCTGGTGGCACGAGCGGATCGTCAGCGGACTGATGTCGTACTGGGTCTACCAGCACCTGGGGAACCTCTCCCCCGCCGAACTGGCGGCCGATCCCCTGTACGCCACGGTCAGGGCGTCCCCCGACGGTACCGAGGCGCTGCGCCGCTTCGCAGCGGAGACCGACGCGGATCCGGCCCGGACCCGCTGGAGCTACCAGCGTATTTTCGGCCGAGTACAACTGCTGATGGTGGACACCCGGGCGGCCCGCGTCCTGGACGAGGGACGCCGGGCGATGCTGGACGCCGACGAGGCCCGCTGGCTCCGCGAGAGGGCGCTGGAGGACCCCGCCGCGTACGACCATCTCCTGATCGGCAGCTCGCTGCCGTTGCTGCTCCCCCCGCTCGTCCACGATGTGGAGACCTGGAACGCGGCCCTGTGCGCGGGAGTTCGCGGCGGCCGCTGGGCTCGCTTCGGAGAGAAGCTGCGCCGGGCGGCCGATCTGGAGCACTGGTCCGCGTTCCCCGATTCCTTCGACACGTTCACGGAGTTGCTGCGCCGGGCGGGGAGCGGTCCGAACGCCCCGGCGACGGTATGTGTGCTGTCCGGGGACGTGCACCACGCCTACATCGCCGAGCCGCACTGGCCCGCCTCCGCCCCCGGCGGCGCCCCGGAGACCCGCGTCTTCCAGCTGACGTGCTCCCCCGTGCACAACTCGGTCCCCCGGCCGGTCCGGCTGGGGTTCCGTCTCGGCTGGAGCAGGGCGGGCCGATGGATCGGCCGGCTGCTGACCCGGCACGGGCGTACGGAACCCTCCCCGGTGACCTGGAGCAGGACCGGCGGCCCGTGGTTCGGCAACCAGCTCATGACGCTGACTCTGCATGGCCGGAACTCTGCGCTTACATTGGTCCAGGCCAAGTCCGCTGCCTGCGAGAACCAGTTGGTGAGTGTTCTTGAGCGTTCACTCACCGGTGAAAGGTAGTCGGTTTTCAGACACCTGTCGGGATGTTGAAGTTGCAAGCACTAATGAGGTTTCCCTAACCTGATGCGCTCAGTCGGTTCACGTCCCCACCCAGACCGAAGGAGCCACCCCCCATGCTCATCCGCCTGAACGGGGCCCAGCCCTACGCGCTCGGCCTTTTCCGCTTCGTCATCGGCCTGATCTTCGCCATCCACGGCGCCTCCAGCCTCTTCGGACTGTTCGGCGGTCGCGAGCCGGAGTTCGGAACCTGGCCGGGCTGGTACGCCGCCCTGATCCAGCTGGTCTGCGGCAGCCTGGTCGCCCTCGGCCTCGGCACCCGTGCCGCCGCGTTCCTCGCCTCCGGCTCGATGGCCTACGCGTACTTCGTGGTCCACCAGCCCAACGCGCTCACCCCGGTGGGCAACGGCGGCGAGACGTCGGCCCTCTTCTGCTGGGCGTTCCTGCTGCTGGTCTTCACCGGCCCCGGCGCCGTGGCCCTGGACCGGCTCTTCGCAGCGCGCACCTCGGGGGCGCCCGCCGAGAAGTCCCGGCGCGAGCCCGCCACCGCCGTCTCGGTCTGACACTCCGTACTCCGGGGCCCCGGCACACCCCCACCGGTGCCGACCCGGTGGCCGGGCCTCCGGACGGTACGGTGCCCCGCTCCCCGCGCAACGGTCGCGAGGGCGGGGCACCGTACTACTCCCGTGCTCCGCGCACGTCTAGGACGAGAACGGCACCGTGAAGCAGGCCACGCGCTCCCCCGCACCGCCCTGCACGTCGTGAACGATCACCGACCGGGCACCGCCGTCCCGGAACCCCCAGTCGTGCCGGGCCTCCGCCTCACCGGCCCCGTTCCGGTCGGTGCGGAAGTCCAGCCACACCTCGTTGACCGGGTCCGCGGTGGCCGAGGGGCGGTGCTGGTAGTGCGGTCCCGCCGCCGCGGGGTCGGCCGCACAGGGCGAGGTGTGCACGTGCATCCCGTACGCACGGTTCGGGACGAGGCCCCGGAGCCGGGTGCCGACACGGGTGGTGGTCCGATCGGCGTACTGCGTGACCTCGATCCTCGCGGAGGCCGGCACGAGGCCGGTGTCGTACGTCAGGGCGTCGGACGGGACGAAGGAGCCGGGCGGGGAGAACACCCCGTCGGCCCGCATCCAGAACCCGCCGCTCCGCGAGGCGCCCCCGACCAGCCCGGCCTCTCCGGAACCGGTCACCTGCCCGGAGCCGCTCGCCTCTCCGGTGCCGCTCGCCTTCCCGGAGCCCGCCGCCGCCCCGGTGCCGCTCGCCTCTCCGGAACCGGTCACCTTCCCGGAGCCGCTCACCTCTCCGCCGCCGCTCACCTCACCGGCGCCGGTGCTGTGGGCCGCGTGCCCTTCTCCGTCCGGAACGGGCGTCCCGTCCGGGCCGTCCGCCGCGCCGTGGGCCAGGGAGACCCCGCCGGCGAGGATCACCAGGGCGGTAGCCCCTACCAGCACCCTCCTCCGTACCGTCCTCCCCCGCGCCCGGAACGCCTCTCCTGCCCCCGTCTGTCCTGCCTCCACTGCCTCTGCCGCCTCTGCTGCCCCTGCTGCCCCTGCCGGCCCTGCTGCCCGATCCATCTGTGCCGTCATGTACTGCCGCTCCTCGCTCGTGTCGGTCGTCTTCGCCTCCCTAACGCGCGTACCGCCCGCGAGGTGTACAGGAAGCCGCACAGCATCACCCGACCCTGAGCGATCCGCGCGGAACGCTCACGCGTACGCTGTACAGCTGAACCTGCCGCCCATGCCGCTCCCCTGCGACGTCGCGGCGTTGACACGATCGGGGAGTAAACGGGTGCTTGAGACTGTGGGCGCACTGACCAGCAGCCCATGGATCTACGTGGTGGTCGCCGTCTCGGTGCTCCTGGACGTCTTTCTCCCCCTGCTGCCCAGCGGTGTCCTCGTGATCACCGCCGCCACCGCGGCCGCCGCGGGCTCCACCGGTGTCAACGGCTCCGGTGAGGGGACCGGTCAGGTGCCTTCGCTCGTCGCCCTCATCCTCTGCGCCGCCGGCGCGTCGGTGCTCGGCGACCTCGTCGCGTACCGCCTCGCCTGGCGCGGTGGCGACCGCCTGGACCGGGCCATCGCCCGCTCACGCCGTCTCACCCGAGCGCAGGAACGTCTCGGCGCGGCGCTGAGCCGGGGCGGCGGCGCGCTCGTGATCATCGCCCGGTTCGCCCCCGCGGGCCGCTCCGTGGTCTCGCTCGGCGCGGGCGCCGCCCACCGCCGGAAGCGGGACTTCCTTCCCTGGTCCGCGCTGGCGGGCCTGGCCTGGGCGGGCTACAGCGTGGGGCTCGGCTACTTCGGCGGGCGGTGGCTCGGCTCGACGTGGTTCGGGACGGCCGTGTCGGTTCTGGCCCTGTTCATGGCGGGCGCGCTGGCCGCGTTCGTCGTGAAGCGCCCGGCCGCCGCGCGGGACGCGGCGGCAGCCGCCACGGAGGCGCTCCAGGGCTCCTCCCTGCCCGCGGTGCCGGCAGGTGTCCCCTCCCCCGCCGCCGCCCAGGCCGCCCCGGGCCTCGTGCCCGCCGCCATCCCCGGCCAGGCGAACGCTCCCGCCCCGGTCACGTCACCGGCCCCGGTCTCCCCCTGAGCCGTTCCCCGGGCCGCCGTCCGGGCCGGCCTCCGGGCGGGCTCAGCCCTCGGGGGTGCTCCGGGCGGCCGCGCCGCGTATCTCCAGGCCGTCCAGCAGCTTCATCGTGGCCTCGGTGATCTCGTCGACGGCCCGGTCGAACACCTCCCGGTTGTGCGCGGCGGGTGCACGGAAGCCGGAGACCTTGCGTACGTACTGGAGGGCGGCGGCCCGCATGTCCTCCTCGGTGGCCTCTTCGGGGAGGGCCGGCGGTCGAAGGGTCTTGATGCTGCGGCACATGACTCCAGTGTGGACCGCGCCACTGACAACGGCCCGGCGCCCGCCCACGCCGCGACCGCTGCCCACCCGGTGCCGGTGCCGTCGGCCACGTCAGAGCGCCGGTTCGGAGCGGTCGGTGCACAGGGCCCAGATGATGAAGACGTCGATGGCGATGGTGATGACGGCCCAGATCGGCGTGTACGGGAGCCACATGAACGTGGCGATGAGGTTCAGGGAGACCAGGGCGATGCCCACGGCACGTGCCCAGGCCGCGCCCTTGAGGATGCCCCAGCCGACGAAGAACAGGAGCACGCCGAGGATCAGGTGGATCCAGCCCCAGGCGGTGACGTTGAACTTGAAGGCGTAGTCGTTGATCTCCGCGTACACGTCGTTCGTCGCGATCCCCGCGATGCCCTTGATGACCCCGAGGACACCGTCCACGAGGAGCAGGCAACCGGCGAACATCGTTCCGCCGCCGGCCCACGGGTTGCCGGAGTCGGCGCCGGGTGCGGCGGGGCGGGAGGTGCCGGGCGTCGGTGTGGCGGGTTGGGACATGGGAACTCCTCGGCCGGGACAGGCGTAGGCGCCTGCGGTCCTGACCTGCGCTGATGGTGCGTGCAGGTCAGCTTCGACGTTCCCTGGGCCCGGTCCGGCCAGCCACTTGGACGCACCCGTTCGGGTGAAGGCTCACCGCACGCTGATGGACGACGTGTCCCTGGGCGCCCAGGGTCCGGGATCACTCCCAGGTGTCGAGGTCGCCGCCGCGCCATTCGATCAGCCCCGGCCGGTCCAGCTCGATGATCTCGTCCGGCCCCGGCGCGAACCCCGCGGCCCGCAACAACGCGGCCACCTCGCCCCGCCCGTGCGCCAGCCCCACGATCTGCCCGTGCACCGTGACTCGCCGCCCTCCGGTCGCGGAGGGCGGATAGACGATCACAGGCGGGTGCGCGGCCATGTCTCCACGGTGCCCCGGGGGCCGCGCGAGCGCATCCCGGGAGGGGTCCCTCTCCCCGTTCCGTTCCCGTCTTTGCCTGCCCGCACCCGCAGGGCCGCCACCATCGCCCCGCCTCTTTCCGGCACCCATCAGGGAGTACGGGCCCCGGCACGGTCCGGGGCGGTCGATCAAGGCGTACGGCAGACGCGTCCGCCGACAACGGAGGGGAAGGCCGGTGACCACTCAAGGGGTCGAGGTCACGGCGCGGTGCAACGATCGGGACGGGGCTGACGCCGAGCGGCCCGGAGTACATCTCCACGGACCCGGCCGGCCCGCTCAACGGCGGCGGTCCCCCCGGCCATCGGCACAGCGGACACAGGCCGTAGCCGCCGGCCGCACCTCCAGCCGGGCGGCCGGAATGGGCTCGCCGCACCCCTCGCAGAGCCCGTAGCCGCCGGTCTCCAGCCGTTCCACGGCCAGGTCCAGTTCTGCCAGGTGCTCACGCGCCTGGGCCAGCAGGGCGGCGACATGCGCCCGCTCGAACGCGGTGCTCGACCCCTCGGGGTCGTGCTCGTCATCCACGGCCACCAGGGCGTTCGCCTCGACGATGGCCTCGAAGTCACGGCTCAGCGCCGCCATCCGCCCGCTCGTGTCGGCGTGTTCGGCGACCAGTCGCCGCCGTACCTCTTCGTGCTCGGGCAGGGCCGACGGGTCACCACGTGGGTTCTCGGTCACTCACGCCACAACGCCGGACCGGGAGCGCCCATTCCACCGCGCCCCCCATCGGCGGATCCGCCGCCCCCGGATCCGCCGACCCGCGATCCGTCGGGCCGCCGTCCCTCCACCCCTCTACGAACCCTCACTGAAGCGGACGGACCAGGCGTAGCCGCTCAAGGTGTCGTGCGGGACCTTCCGGACCTCTCTGACCTGGCAACCGTCGTGGGCGTACTTGAGCGCGAACCGGTCGAGACGCTGCGCGTCGGTGAGTTCCTCCATGGACAGCGGTGCCCCGACCACGAGGTCCTCGTGCAGGGTCACATCGGTTGCGGAGCCGTCCGAGCAGGCCGAGCAGTGGTGCGTTCTGGGTAGGGCCATACCCCCAGTGTGCGCCCCAGCCGGCAGCTCCGTTCACCACGGAGCCGGGCGGACAGGAGAAGAGGCGGTCGGACGGTCGGGAAGAAGGAGCCGCCGGACGACGAAGGTCCCGGCCGCAGCGGCCGGGACCTTCGTCGTTTCACTGGTGGGCGCGGGCAGTTTCGAACTGCCGACATCTGCTTTGTAAGTTCGATCTGACCGACTCGCTCGCTCGCAATCTCGGAGCTGCCAGAGCTGTGTGGAGGTGTGTACGGCTGCCGCGATCCACAGCCGTTGATGTCAGCGACGGATGTCAATGCCTGGCCCGGCTGACGCACTGCCAGCGGTAGGGCAGACGGGGCGACGCTGAGCTAAGGGGGCCGACCGAAGCTCAGGAGGCACGGTACTCAGGTCGCTAACTTCGAAGGGGCGAAGAGACATGGGGACGGACCCGAGCCGCTGCTGGCTACCCACAGATCGCTGTGCGGAGCCTCTCAGCTTTGGCTGCAGCGATAAGGGTCGATCATGCAGGTCGGTGCCGGGCCCCGGGGGGCCACCACGTGTGCGGCCGGCGCTGGTTGCGATGATCCGCCTCTGCACGGCGGTGTGGGTCAGCGCCAACCCCGCTTCACCCGCCTGATTCCGCTCGAAAGCTCGTCGGCGCACGGCCGCGACAGCTAATGTTGCACCGGTGTCATCGGTGTCCGACGCCAGAGACGACGCAGAGGAGTAAAAGTGCAGGGCAGCGCCCCCCAAACATTCACGATTGCCGAATTCCTTAAGTGGAATGACGACGGCGAGTTGAATCTAAATCCAATATTTCAACGGGGACCCGTCTGGGCAAGCCCTGCACGCAGCTACCTCATTGATTCAATCATTCGCAGCTACCCGGTCCCTAAACTCCTCCTCCGAACGAGCATCGACAGGGACACAAGGCGCACGATTCGGGATGTAGTAGATGGACAGCAGCGCTTGCGGACAATCATTGATTTTGCGGCGGGAAAGTTCGCCTTGACCTCAAAGGCATCTGAGTACAAGGGCTACCGATATGCCGACCTGAGCGACGACGAAAAAGACGCATTTCTCGCATATAAGCTAACCTGCGAGCAGCTAATCAATGCGAGTGACGATGACGTGCTGGAAGTATTCCTCCGAATTAACTCGTACGCCGTCCCGGTGAATGGCCCAGAGCTCAGGAATGCGCGGTTTGACACAGAATTCTCGTCTCATGTAAAGCAACTTTCACATGCAGTGCAGCACGTCTGGCGACTTGGGACTATCTCTTCACGGGACCGCGTTCGCATGGTAGATCATTCGACGGTTGCAGAGCTGCTTGGTTTCCTCATCAATGGCGTAACCGAAGGAGCCGACTCAAACATTACCCGCCTCTACGAGGAACAAATGACTACTCCCGCCGAAGAACTCCCCGACGAGGCGACCTTCGTGGATATTCTGACTACGGTGGAAGATCTTCTTGAGGATTTCCCGGGAGAAGCAATCGTAGCTAGGCCGCAGTTCCTGATGTTGACTGCGGCAGTCATGTACGCGAAAGGAAAGCTGCCGGCGGGACGGCTGGACTTTAGCGAAATCGAGCCACCCACGGATATGCTGAAAGATCGAACCAAGATCATAAAGGCAATTGAAGATCTCAATATTGCTATCGCCACGCCAGCCGAAGATCTCGACCCCCGCGCTCTGCCCTTCATTGAGGCTCGTTCGTCGAGCCAACGCATGAGTAGCCGACAGCCGCGTTTCGAGTTCTTCTGCCATGCCCTTGCAGGGAAGTCCTTCTACGACCTTTAAGGATGCCGGGTGCCCCAGTCCCTAAAGGCGTTCAGTGTAGATTTCTCTCAAGAAGCGGATGCAATTGAAGCCGCCTTCCATTCGAGCAGCAATTGCAGCCCCATCGCTACTTATAAAGTTCCCTACATACCAGCCGTCGAGGGATGCATAACCTCGTTGTGGGATGCCTGGGGAAGGTTCAACAGGGCAGTCTTAATCGCTAGCGCAGGCGGAGAGGTGCTGGGAATTTCCGGCACCTCATACGTTCCGAGAGTCAGGCGGACAGAAACACTCGCTATTCGACAGCTAGCGATCGAATCTCGCTATCAAACAAATAGAATAAAACTTTCCGGCGGGGAGCCCACGTGGTCAGGCCCGGAGATGTTGCACGACATTTGTCACACTCTCGGCGTAGCATCCAATCATCCCCTGCTCCCCGCCGTGACATCTCACACACTGTCACTGCCATACAACCAGTCGGTTCAGAATCCGATCTCTGAAATCAGGGCGGTGCGCAACTTCTGCGCTCACAAGAGCGACGCTACATATCGAAAGATGCAGGGCTTCCTCCGTCCGGGCGTCTTGAACGTTCACACCCACACCCGGCAAAAGGTATCGGGAATTTCCCGATTTTCCCATTGGGTTGACTGCCTCAAGGTCATCGCAGAGGCCGGGGTGTACTGATCGACAGAGAGGTTCGGGGGGGGTGAGTCGCATTGCTTGCAACTCAATCTGTCGGCTTGCTTGGTACTCAGGCAGTCGGTCCAGGTTCGCAGAAAAGGCGACCAACCCATCTCGATTCTGCCAAACTACACCTATGAGCACCCCGAAGATTATTTATCTTGACCAGAACAAGTGGGTCGAGATCCTGCGCGCAGAATCGCACGGAGGAAATACACCAGCTACTCGCGCCGCCACTTCCTTACGCGAGGCGGTTGCAAACGGAAAAGCTGTAGTGCCGCTATCGGCTAGCCATTACATCGAGACATGGCATCGCTCGAAATGGGAGTCACGCTTTGGGCTAGCGTCCCTCATGCGCGACCTTTCAAACTATGCCACACTCGCGCCCGTACAATGCGTGCAGCGCTGGGAAATAGAAAGTTTACTGCTTCCTTTTTTGGGACTTTCGCACAAGGCTCCACCCACACCAAACCCTAAAGATAGGGTTCTGGCGCGCGGCGTTAACCACGCCTTCGGTTCGACCACTGGTCGGCTTCGGCTAGTCGACTCAGTCGCTTCGGCTAATGCACAGGAGGGTGAAACTGTAGAGCCCTCATCCGATCTCCTGTCTATTTTGCATCAGGTTCGCGCGCTACCCAATGATGCATACGAGTGGTGGTCACTTGCAGGCGACCGACACGACTCCATGATCCGGGAGGGTTTCGATACGCGAGGACAGCATAGGATAGGTGACGTTTATGCCGAACAGGAACGCGCCCTATCTCAGCACCTCACGGAGAATCCACAAAAGCGTTCGAAGCTAGATGAATTGATAGCAGCACAGGAACTAGTAGACCTTTCCGAAGATCTACACTCTTTCGCTTCAGGCATCGGAATAAGCCCCGAGCGCATATATGGACGCCTCGCTGAAATGGGCGCACCCAATTCTGCAATGGCACTGCTCGAATCTCTTCCATCTGTTTCTGTGAGATACACTGCACGTCGCCTTAAGCACCGAAATTCACAGTGGCGTTGGCAGCAGCACGATCACGTCGACATGGCCGCGCTGGCAGTTTCTATCCCCTACGCAGACGTTGTAGTCACAGAACGCCAGTGGGCCCATCTTTTCCATGTTGCAAAGATGGATCAAAAATTCAGAACAAAGGTCGTTAGCCAGCTGGGCGATCTCCCCGCCCTGCTAGAAAGGTGAGTCAGCCGCCCCTTGTCCACCAACCACCCACCAGCTCCCATCCCGTCCGCCTTCGACCCACACGTCGTGGAGCGGTCGTGGTTCAGGGCGTCAAGGTGGAGCGCGCCACTGTACGAACGACCTTGACGCCCTGGGCCGCGACTGCTCGGCTCTGCCTGGGTCGAAGGTGGTCGGGATGGGAGCTCCCCGACGCTCGCCCTACTCCGGCCGGCACTCGCGAACGGTGCCCCGTCCATCCCGGAGTCTGAGCGCCCCCGCCGGAGGCATCCTCTTGAAGCCGCGGGCTTGGTTCTCGACTCATGCCCCACGGGCCTATCCACAGCGGGCGCGCGTCGGCGGCGGCAGCGCCGAGCGGGCCGAAGGCAGGAGCGCGGGCGCAGCCAGAGCCGGGAAGCGCGCCCGGCGGAGCGGAGCGCAGCCGGGTGCCTTGATGAGGTAGAGAAACCTGTAACAACTCCAGGCGACGCCAGTAGTCAGGTGCCCGGCTGGGGGCTGATCACATGGGCGATGGCGTGCATGGAGTCGGTAACCGCTTCGGCCCCTGCCTCGACGAAGAGTTGATGCTTATGCGGCTTGTTGGCGAAGCCGACGGCTGCACTGCCGATCGCATGGGCGGCCTGGATGTCCGTAAGCGAGTCACCGATCAAGGTGCACAAGGAAACGTCAACGTCCAGATGTTCAGCCGCTGCGATCAGCGAGTGAGGGTTCGGCTTCATCAGCTCCGGATGCCCCTCGGGCCGTCCAACGATCGTGAGCACCTGATCTGACAACCCGTGTCGATCAAGGAATGCCCGGACGGCCTCGCCAGAGTTGTTGCTCACCACCGCCACCCCCCTTCCAGACGCTCGCACTGCCTCCAGAGAAGCAACGGCTCCGGAAACCGGTTCGCCGGCCACCCCTACGGCCTCCACCTCGGCTGCAGTGAGCGCCCTCTCGATTTCGAGTCCAACGGCATCATCCGCTTCGTGCGTCAGCCGCAAGACCTCCAGAGGGTCATCGATGCCGGACAGCTTCTCTTCCAGCTCCGGGTTTCCTTCGGCTGCAAGCTTGGCGAGATCCCTTGCAACCTGGTCCGCCGGGCGTCCCGCGAACACGTCGCAGATAGGGCCGTCGAAGTCGAACAGCACCACCGATGCTCCGGCGAGTACCGCGTTCAGGTCTTCAGTGTCCATCAAGATCGAATCCCCTCGCGATGGTGTTCCACACGCTGTCGAACCACATGCTGGCCTGCTGGACCTGCTGCGTACCGCTGGACGATTCACCGTCGTTCACGGAGTGATGGAAGAGAACCGTGTCCTTCCCGACGAGGTCGTAAATTTCGACGGGCGCACCCTGGGCCACGACCTTGTTGGGCTTGATCGGGTAATACCCGAAGAAGGCATCTGCCCCGTTGATCACGTACAGCTTGAAGAACTGCGTGCCGCTGTGCACCCGGACATCGACGCTCGTGTCAGGGACTAGGCCCAGGTGACTCAGCTCGGCCATTGAGTCGCGGATGCTGCGCGCATAGCCGGTCATGATCTCGTGCATCCGCAAGCGGAGCCGTTCGTCGTCACCGCAGTCCTCGCGGCGGACCGGGGCAGCTTGGGGAACCGCCATATCTGGGACGAGGATGCGGACCTTGATGCTGGAGGGCGTTAGCCTTCCAATACGGATCTTGTCCAACGGCTCTTGCAGCGCACCGTGCAGGGTCTCGCTGGAGAACCCTGCGAAGTCGATGGTGACGTCGGCGGCGGCGAACGCCTGCTCGACATAGGGACGGAGCCCCGCCGGCCGTTCCGTTCGGTTGCGGACGAAGACTCCGCTGCCCTTGCGGGAGACCACCAACCCCTCGTCTTCGAGATCCCGCAGAGCACGCTGGATAGTCGCGCGCGCGAAGCCGTAGTGCTCCGTCAACTCCTTCTGCGACGGAAGCTTCTCGCCTGGGGCGATCTTCCGTGTCCTGATCGCCGCCCCGAGGCTGCTTGCCACCTGCTCATAGGGCGGTCGGTCGTCGTCTGGGTCGAGGGGATCGGGGACGAAAGTCATGAAGCGATGGTACGCGGAAGCTCAGACATTGGGACAGCCAGGATAGCCAGGTGTTGACATGACTAGCCATGTTGCCTACGTTGGTCATGCAGCCAAGAAGGCTAGCCAAGTCAGTCACCTCTGCCAGAGGAGCAATCCCATGCCGTCCTTCAAGATCGATGTTTCGACCGCTGTCGTGTTCGTGGCGACGCCTCCGACGCCGAAGCTCGTGAGCAAGCAGACCGGTGAGATCGCGATCGACCGGGAGACCGGTGCCCCGCTCGCGACGGTGGGTCTGCTGGTCGCGGACGAGGGTGAGGGCAACCTCTACCAGGTGACCGTGCCGAACACGGGTGTCCCGGAGAATCTGGCCCCCGGTACCCCGGTCACGGTGGTCGGGCTCAAGGCCCGGGACTGGGAGAACACGTTCAACGGCCAGACCCGGCACGGGATCAGCTTCCGCGCGGTCGCTGTGACCCCGCTGGGGGCCTGATCATGTCGGACGTGTCCACGGTGATCGAGGTTGCGGGGGCTTTATCGGCTGCCGGTGGCCTCGGTTACGCGAAGGCCCGCTCTCCTCGGGTCTTCTGGTCGCTGGTCGGTGCCCCGGTCGCCCGGGTCCGGTTCACGCTCACGTATCGGGCGACGATGGATGTGTGCGGGCTGACGGTCCAGCCGTCCCGCCTGCGGGCATTCATGGTCCGCAACGTCGCCCGCCGTCAGGACGTCCAGCCGGTCCCCCCGCAGGTCCGCCGGGTCCGCTACTCGTCCACCGGTATGCGGGCGACCCTACGTCTCCCCGCCGGCCTGGAACCCGCAGACGTCGCCGCTGCCGGCGAACGCCTCCGGCACGCCTGGGGCGTCCACTCGGTGCATGTGGTGGAGGTGAAGCCGGGGTTCGTGGAACTGCGCATGACCGGCTATGACGTCCTCCGCCGGGTGAAGATGCCCCGCCGCCTGCCCCGCAAGCTCACCGCCGGCCCGCTGGTCGTCCCGGTCGCTCTGCGGGAGGACGGCACCGCGTTCGTCCGGGACTACCAGAAGATCCCGCACGCCCTGACGGTCGGCGCGAACCAGTCGGGCAAGTCGATGTATCAGCGCAACCTCATCTCCGGACTGGCGAAGCTCCCGGTCGGCCTGGTCGGGATCGACTGCAAGCGCGGTGTCGAACAGCGTGGCTACGCGCCCCGCCTCTCCGCCCTGGCCATCACCCCCGATGAGGCTGACGGTCTCCTGGAAGCCCTCGTGGGCGAGATGGAAGAGCGCTTCGACCTCCTCAGCTCTCATGGTGTCCCGGACATGTGGGACCTGCCCTCTGCGGTGCGGCCGGTGCCGTTGGTGGTCCTGGTCGATGAGGTGGCGGAACTGTTCCTCGTCGCCGCGAAGAAGGACGAGGAACGGCGGGACCGGATGGTGATGCGCATGATCCGGCTCGCGCAGATGGCCCGCGCGGTGGGGATCTTCCTGGAGGTGTGCGGGCAGCGCTTCGGCTCCGACCTCGGCAAGGGCGCCACCGCCCTGCGCGCCCAGCTCACCGGCCGGGTGGTACACCGAGTCAACGACAAGCAGACCGCCGAAATGGCCCTCGGAGACATCGCCCCCGAAGCCGTCTTCGCCGCCACCACCATCCCCCCGGACCGCCCCGGCGTCGCCGTGGCCGGAGACTCCTCCGGCGGCTGGTCCCGCATCCGCACCCCCGCCATGACTCCCGCCCAAGCCGTCGCGGTCTGCCGGGAGTACGCCCACCTAACCCCGCACCTCGCCGCTCTCGCGCCGTTCCGCCCGGTCGTTCCCGCCGCGCCGGCACCGGCCATGCCGCTGTTGAAGCCGCGCCCGGTCACCGAGTAACAACCCCTGCTCCGCCCGGTCGGCGTGACCGCCTCACGTCAGGTCCCTACCCCGCCCATGCCCGAAACCGGAAGGCACCACTGCCATGGCCACCCGACGGACCACCACCAAGCCTCCGAAGAACACCCCGCCCGCGCCGGTCGTCTGTTCGCCGTGCGACGGGTCCGGGATGGTCGCCGCCACGGTCCGCGTGGGCCGCAAGCGCCGCCCGGTCGGCCAGCAGGACGGCCTCTGCCTCAACTGCCTCGGCTCCGGCCTCGCCCCGGACGCCTGACCGTCCCTCCTCGCTCCGGTGCCCGGCGGCGGCCCCGTTCCCCGCCCGTCACCGGCCCACCCCTGTAAGGAGGTGAACCCCTGTGTCCCGCATCCGTATCGACGCGGTCCTCGTCCAGGCCGTGATCGCCGGTGCCCTGTCCTTCGCTCACCTGCATGACCTGGCTGAGGCGGCAGGTCAGGACGGCTGGAAAGCCTGGGCCTACCCGGTCAGCGTGGACCTGCTGCTTGTCGCTGCCTGGCGGCGCATGCGCACGACCGCCGACAACCGCGCCGCTTGGGCCTGGTTCGTCATCGCCCTGGCCGCATCGCTCGGTGCGAACGTTGCCACCGCCGGACTCCTCGACCTGGGCGACGTTCCGGCCTGGCTGCGCATCCTCGTCGCCGGCTGGCCCGCCCTCGCCTTCCTCGGCGGAACCCTCCTCGTCCACGCCCCCACCACCGCGCCCGCCGACCCGGACCCCGTCCCGGCTGCCGCAACGCCGGCTGCCCCGGCCGCCGAACCGGTCCCGGACGTGACGGTGGAACGGGCTCCCGACCCGGCTCCGGAACTCCCGCCGGCACCGGCCGCCGAACCTGCCCCGGTGCCTGTTCCGGCTCCTGCCCCTGCGGCTGTTCCGCCGGCGCTGCTCGACCACGCCCGGAAGCTGGCCGACGCCCACCAGACCGCGACCGGTGCCCGGATCGACGCCGCCACCCTGCGCGCCCGCCTCGGCGTCCCCGCACCCCTCGCAGACGCCATCACCGCCCAACTCGTCTAACCCACAAGGAGGTTCACGTCATGCCGCGTCCGAACCGCTTCACGAACGTGCTCCGCATAGGCCCCGTTCAGGTCGGCACCCACTACGACGGCCGGGGCCGCACCAAGCACGTCACCGCCTGCACCGCCCCCGGCTGCGACTTCTCCGCCGACTACCACGGCCGCGCCGCCGCCGAACTCGCCGCCCGCACCCACCGCTGCAACCCCTGACAGGAGGTCCCACCCGTGTTCACCCCGAAGATCCCGCCCCCGGACACCGCGCCCACCCCCGGCACGTCCCTGGTCCCGCCGCTCACCGGCCTCGTGCACCCCCCGGCCTGCACCTGCCACCACACCCCCGCCACACCCACGGCACCGGTTCCGGCTGCTGCGCCCGCCCGGCCGGCTGTGCGGTTCACCCCGGGCTCGCTGCTCGTCGCCGCCGCCGGCGGGACCGCCGTGGTCCTGGTCGTCGGGACGGTCCTGGTCTCGATGCTCCTGGCCACCGCGATCACCGCCGCCTCGGTCGCCGTGTGCGCCGTGGTCCTGCGCTCGCTGCTCAACCGCCCGAACAACCGCTAACCGGCCCCCGGGGCGGCTTCCACCGCCAAGTTTCCGCCGCCCCGGGTGCCCACCACTTCCAGATCCAACGGACCCGAAAGGGAGATCCCATCATGCCCCAGCACACCCCGCCCCGGCCGATCTGCGGCCACTGCGACGGATTCCCCACCGTCACCATCACCACCGGCCAGACCACCCCCGACGGGCAGCGCCAGACCATCACCGCCCACTGCCCCGCCTGCCGCGGCACCGGCCACACCACCGCCCCCGCCGCCCGCGCCCACACTCGGATCGGGGCCTGAGCGCCGTGGCCGACCTGACTCCGACCCCGGACCGCCCCGGTCTCCACGTCAGCAAGCCATCCCCGAAGGCCCCCGCGACCGGCTCGGCCGTCTGCCACTGCGGAGCCTCCGCAACCGCCACCGGGGACAGCCAGGTTCGTGCCCTGGTCGAGGGCTACACCGCGAACCACGGTGCGGCTCACCGCGACGGGGGTGCAGGTCGATGACCACCCACGCCCCTCGTGTGCTGGACCTGTTCGCCGGCCCCGGTGGCTGGTCCCAGGGATTACGCGCCCTGGGTGTCCGGGAGATCGGGTTGGAGATCGACACGGCTGCGTGCGCTACCCGCCGGGCGGCCGGTCACCTCACGATCCGTACCGACGTCGCCGCCTACCCCACCGCGCCCCTGGTCGGGAAGGTGGTCGGGCTGATCGGGTCGGCCCCGTGCCAGCCCTTCAGCAGCGCCGGCCTCGGTGCCGGACACGACGACATGCACCTGTGCCACCAGGCCCTGGACGACCTCGCCCGCTCCACCGACACCCGCCCCCTCCTGCGCACCGCCTGCACCGACCCCCGCTCCCTCCTGGTCGCCGAACCGCTGCGCTACGCCCTTGACCTCCACCCCGAGTGGATCGCCCTGGAAGAAGTCCCCGCGGCACAGCCCCTCTTCGAGCACACCGCCCGCATCCTCCGCACCCGTGGCTACTCAACGTGGGTCGGCATCCTCAACGCCGCCAACCATGGCGTTCCCCAGACCCGCCGGCGTGCCGTGCTGATGGCCTCCCGCACCCGCACCGCCACCCCGCCCGAGCCCACCCACGCCGAGACCGCCCAACCGGAAACCCTCTTCGGACCGGGCAGGCTGCCCTGGGTGTCCATGGGCGAGGCGATCGGCTGCCCCGCGGGAGACGTCATCACCCGGGGCAACCACACCTCCGGCGGTACCCGCTTCTCCACCACCGCCCCCGCCTGGGCTCTCACCGGTAGGGCACGCTCCTGGACCCTGCGCGTCGGCAACCGCCCCCGCTCCACCCGCCGCACCCTCGACCGCCCCGCCCCCACCCTCCTGTTCGGCCACTGCCTCAACGACGTCTCCTGGTACGACGACCACGGCACCGCCGTCCGCCGGCTCGCCGCAACAGAAGCGGCCGTCCTCCAGGGCTTCCCCGCCGACTACCCGTGGCAGGGGTCGCGGACCAAGCAGTTCGAGCAGATCGGCAACGCCGTACCCCCGCCCCTGGCCACCGCCATCCTCACCGGCCTCGGCACCACCGCCACCGCTGATCTGGAGGTGGCCGCGTGAGTGACACCGCCACCATGGCGGGCCTGGACCCGGCCACCCTGGGCGATCTGCTGAGGGTGGTCGGGTCTCCCGGCTTCGACCGCCTCACCGAACAACTCCGCCGCACCGGAGGCTGCTCCCAGCCCATCCACCTCACCGGAGCCACCAAAACCGTCGACCGCAGCACGGGCACGGTCCTGCACCACTACTCGACCGACACCGAGCCCGGCGGCCGCCTGCGGATCGCCTGCGGCAACCGCCGCGCCTCCCGCTGCCCCGCCTGCGCCTGGACCTACGCCGGCGACACCTACCACCTCATCCGCGCCGGACTCACCGGCGACCCCGACAAGGGCACCCCGACCACGATCCGGGATCACCCCCGGGTCTTCGCCACCCTGACGGCCCCCTCGTTCGGCCCGGTCCACAACCGGCCCGGCACCCGGTCCTGCCGTTGCGGTGTCCGGCACGCTGAGAACGCCCCGGAGTTGGGCACGCCGCTCGACCCCAGCACGTACGACTACGCGGGAGCGGTGCTGTGGAACAACCACGCCTCCGACCTCTGGCGCTACTTCACGATCTACCTCCGCCGCGAAATCGCCAAGCGTGCCGGACTCACCCAGAAGGAAGCCCGCCAGCAGTCCAAGGTGTCCTTCGGGAAGGTCGCGGAGTACCAGAAGCGCGGAGCCGTCCACTTCCATGCTGTGATCCGCTTCGACGGACCTGAAGGGCCGGACACCGCGCCCCCGGCCTGGGCCACCCTCGACCTGCTGGACGACGCGATCCGCGCCGCCGCCGCCCGCGTCGCAGTCGACGTGCCGGCCAACCCGGAAGCCGGAATCCACAAGGGGTGGACGCTGCGGTGGGGCACGCAACTCGACGTGCAGCCCATCGGCGCGTTCGGCAACGGCGAAGACCTCACCGAACAGGCCGTCGCCTCCTACGTCGCCAAATACGCCACCAAAGCCGCCGAGACCACCGGGACCGTCGACCACCGCGTCGGGAACAAGGAAGCCCTCGTTCTCCTCGACGTGCCCGAGCACCCGCGCCGGCTGATCGAAGCGTGCCTGGACCTGCATCACGCCTACCCGGAACGCAAGCTCCGCGACTGGGCCCACATGCTCGGCTTCCGCGGCCACTTCTCCACCAAATCCCGCGCCTACTCCACCACCCTCGGCGCCCTCCGACAGGTCCGCGCCGACTACCGCGCCGCCGAACAACGCGCCGCCCTCGGCCTCCCCGACCCGGACGACCACCCGGAGGCCACCACGCTCACGCTCGCGCACTGGGCCTACGCCGGCAACGGCCACACCCCCGGCGAATCCTGGCTCGCCGCCAACATCCACCGCGACATCCAACACAACCGCGAAACCGCCCGCGAACACCGCGCCGCACTGCAAGACCAACTCGCTCTGGAAGGAGCCGCATCGTGACCACCGCAACCGCCGAACTCCTCACCGTGCCCGAGGTCATGGCGCGGCTGAAGCTCGGACGCTCCACCGTCTACGACCTGATCCGCTCCCGCCGACTGACCTCCATCACCATCGGCCGGGCCCGGCGTATCCCCGCCGACGCCGTACGGGACTTCATCGTCAACGAGATCGAGGAAGCCGCCTGATGCCTCCCCAGCGCAAGCGCAACCCCAACGGCGCGGGCACCATCACCAAGCGCAAGGACGGCCGCTATCAAGCAGCGGTCTACGTCCTCCAGCCGGACGGCACTCGCGCCCGCAAGTTCGCCTACGGCAAGACCTGGGCCGAATGCGACGCCAAGCGCCGTGACCTGCTCGCCAAGGTGGACCAGGGAGTACCCGTGCCCACGCGGTCGGCCAAGCTCTCCGAGTGGCTGCCCTACTGGCTGGAGAACATCATCAAGCCGCGCCGCAAGCGCACGACCTACGCGAAGTACGAGACGCACATCCGCCTCTACCTCGTGCCCATGCTCGGCTCGAAGCGCCTCGAATCGTTGAGCGTCGCTGACGTCCGGCGCTTCCTGGTACGGCTGGAGCAGCAGACCACCGCGGCGACCGCCAAGGAGTCCCACCGCGTCCTGCGTACGGCGCTGACGGCGGCTTGCCGGGAGGAACTTGTCATGCGGAACGTGGCGACCCTCGTGGAACCACCCTCGGCAGTGGCGCGGGATCTTTCCCCCTGGTCGTTGGACGAGACCCTGTCCTTCCTCACCTCCGCCCGGAAGGACCCGCTCTACGCGGCTTTCGTCCTCGCCATCGCGCTCGGCTTCCGTCGTGGGGAGATCGTGGGCCTTCGGTGGGAGAACGTGGACCTCGACAAGCGGGAGATCCGGGTCCGCACTCAGCGGCAGCGTGTCCGCGGTGAGGCGTACGAGGACGATCCCAAGGGGCGTCGCAGGAAGCAGACGCTTCCCCTGCCCGCCCTGTGCGTGGCCCCGCTCCGCTGGGAACGTCTAAGGCAAGCGGCCCTGCGTGAGGCTGCCGGTGATCAGTGGGAGGAGACCGGCTACGTGTTCACCACCCGCTCCGGCCGGCCGATTGAGCCGCGCAACCTGTACCGCTCGTTCACCCGGGTCGCGGGCACCGCCGGGCTTCGTGTGATCCGGCTGCACGATGCCCGCCACGGCTGCGCGACCCTGCTCACCGCCGCCGGGGTCGCTCCCCGTGTCGTGATGGAGATCCTCGGGCACAGTCAGATCGCCGTCACGATGAACATCTATGCCCACGTCGTGCAGGACACGCAGCGCGAGGCCGTGAGTCACCTCGACCGGATGTTGAAGCGGCAGCGGCCCGACCGTGGGTGACCGCGCCCGTTGATGTCAGAGGTGGATGTCAAAGACCCCCAGCCATGATCGGCTGGGGGTCTTTGTGCTGGTGGGCGCGGACGGTTTCGAACCGCCGACATCTGCTTTGTAAGAGCAGCGCTCTACCCCTGAGCTACGCACCCGTGGATGAGGCAACAGCGTACATGGACCGGGCCCCCTGCTCATAAACCGATCCGGGGGTGGGGGGGATAACCCCACCCCCGAGACGGTAGCCGCCCGGATGCCCCCGCAGGGGCCCCGGTGCATACGGTTTGCAGTACACCGGCAGCGAGGACCGGTGACACCGTCCGGCTGTACCTCCTGGGGGACCGATCACCGTGAACATCCGTACCAGCGCACCGACCCGCAAGCGCAGCAGGTTCCCCGGCCGGGTCATCGCCGTGGGGAGCGGGGCCGCGCTGTTCGCGCTGGCCCTCACCGGGTGCGGGAGCGCCGACGTCGATGACGCCCCTGTGGAGCGCAAGTCGTTCGCGTTGGCGGGGAAGACGCTGACCATCGACGCCGAGGACTCGACCGTCACGCTCGTGCCGGCCGATGTGAAGGAGGTCGAGGTGGAGCGGCAGGTCGACGGATGGGTCTTCCTGGGCAGTGGGCCCGATCCCGTCTGGAGCATGAAGGACGACACCCTGACGCTCCGGGTGAAGTGCGACGCCATGATCAACAACTGTGCCGCGCGCCACGAGGTGAAGGTGCCCCGCGGGGTGACCGTGGCGGCCGACGCGGACAACGGCCGGGTCACCGCGGTCGGGTTCGACACCCCGCTGCGGCTCTCCGCCGACAACGGCGACATCGTCGTACGCGACTCCGGCGGGCCGCTCGACCTCAAGAGCGACAACGGTTCCGTCATCGCCGAGCGGATAGGCACCAAGTCCGTGGTCGCCCGTGCGGACAACGGGGAGATCCGGCTGGGGTTCAGCAGCGTGCCCGATCTGGTGGACACCGTGAGCGACAACGGGAGCATCGTCATCGATCTGCCGCAGGGCGGAGAGAAGTACGCGGTGAACGCGAGCGCTGACAACGGCGAGGTCAACATCGGAGTGCCGCGCAGCGACAGCAGCGCCCATGTCGTGAAGGCCCGCAGCGACAACGGGGAAGTGAAGGTGCGAACCGCGAACTAACGGGCCCGTGTGTTCGTCCTTACCTGATGGGAGAATGTATCGGGCAGGGGCGGAACCATACGGGAGAGGGATGTGACGGCGACGCACACGCGGCCAGAGGCAGGAGCGGGTGGGAGTTCCGCCGTCGAGAGCGTTTCCGGCGCCCGGGATGAACGCCGCGCGCGGCGAGCCCCGGAGAGCCGGGACGTCAGCGCGCAGCCCGACCGGGAGAGCCGGGGCGGGGGCGTGCGGCGAGATCAGGGAAGCCGGGGCGGGCGCGCGCAGCGAGCCGCAGGGAGCCTGGACGAGGGTGCGCAGCCCGACCGGGAGAGCCGGGGCGGGGCCGCTCAGCGCAATCAGCAAAAGCCGGCAGGTCAGGGGGTCCGGGATGTTCTGGCCCTCGTGCTGCTGCCCGTGCCTCTGCTCGTCGCCACGCTGCCCGCCGCCTTCGCCGGGGGCGGTACGCGGCGGTGGTTCGGCGGGCGTGGGGAGAGCCAGCGCGCCGAGGCCCAGGCGGCCAGGGACGCGGCCGCCGAGGCCTTCTACGAGCTGGACACCGCCCAGCGTGATCTCCAGATCTCCATCGAGACGATCAACGCCGTCGACAACTCCCCCCGTGGACGCAAGGCGGCGGAGGACTTCGCCGCCCTGGGGCGGCGGATCGACGACGTCAGCCACGCCTACATCACCGCCGTCGACGCCCACGACCTGGACCGGGACGACCTGGAGCCCTCCGTCGCCTCCCGCGCCCGCGCCGAGCTGACCCGCGCCAAGGACGATCTCGTCCAGGTCAAGGGCGAGCTGGACCGGTTCGGGCAGGGGCTCGGGACGCTGCTGGGCAGTGCCGAGACCCAGCTCGCCCGGCTCGCCCCCGCCGTGGAGCGGGCTCGGCAGGCGCTGCTCGGCGCGAGCAACGCGCTCGATGCCGTACGGGCGGCGGGGCTGCGCGCCGATGAGCTCGCGGCTCGGCTCGCCGCCCTCGCCCCGGAGCTGACCAAGCTGAACCAGGGCGCGGGCAAGCACGGTGTCGCCGAGACGCTCCAGCGGGCCGATGTGGTGCTGCGGGACGCGGAGGCCCTGCGGGCCGAGGCGGAGCGGCTGCCGGAGCGGGCCGCCGAGATCGACCGGCGGCTGGTGTCGCTGCGGACCCGCGCCCAGGCCCTGACGACCCGGACGAGTTCGGTGGAGCCGGTCCTCAGCGAGCTGCGGCGGCGCTTCTCGGCCGCCTGCTGGCAGGACCTCCAGTCGGTGCCGGAGCAGGCCGCCGTCAACGTGGCGCAGGCCGAGGAGAAGCTCGCGGAGGCGGCGAAGGCCCGCGCCGAGCAGCACTGGGCGGATGCCACGTCCCGGCTGTCCACGGTCCGCGCCCTGCTCAACGCGGTCGACGAGGCGGTCTCCGCCGCCGGGGACCGGTTGCAGCGGCTGGACGCCGTGGCGAAGGACCCACAGCAGGAGATCGAGCGGACGCGGTTCGCCGTACGGGACGCGCAGCGCCTCGCCATGGCCGGCCGGCACACGCCCGATCCCCGGCACGCCCGGCCGCTGGACGACTCCGTGGCCCGGCTGGACCGGGCCATCGCCGGTCTGGAGGGCCGCCACCCCGACTACTGGCACTTCCTGACCGAGACCGAGGCCGTGCGGCAGACCGCCGCCCGGGTCGTCTCCGACATCCGCGACGAACGCGGCGCCGGGGCCTGATCCCGTACGGCCCCAGGCCCGTAGCCGTCGGCCCCCGATGGCTCTAGCCTGGGGCCATGCCTCGCTATGAATTCCGCTGCCGCACCTGCGGCGACACGTTCGAACTCAGCCGCCCCATGGCCCGGTCCTCGGACCCGGCCTCCTGCCCCGCAGGCCACGACGACACCGTCAAGCTGCTCTCCACCGTGGCCGTGGGCGGCACCGCCGCCTCCGCACCCGCACCGTCCGGTGGCGGCGGTGGCGGCGGAGGCTGCTGCGGCGGCGGTTGCTGCGGCTGAGCCCGGCCACGTGAACGAAGCCACGCACGCGAAGCCACGTAAGCCAAGCCACGTGAACGAAACCATGTGAACGAAGCCATGTGAGCGAGCGCTCGCGTTACCTCTTGCGGGAGAGCGTCAGGCCGTCCGAGACCGCCAGCAGCACGCTGTCCATCCGGGCGTCGGCGGTCACATGGTCGTTGAACTCCTTGATCGCCGCCGTCGACCCGGTCGCCTGCGGGTCGGTGACACCGCCGTGGAAGAGCACGTTGTCCACGGCGATGACACCGCCCTGCCGCATCCGGGGCACCAGCTCCTCCCAGTACGCGATGTAGCCGCCCTTGTCCGCGTCCAGGTAGGCGAAGTCGATGTGGGGCTCGGCGGGCATCGCGCGCAGGGTGTCCAGGGCCGGGGCGATGCGCAGGTCGATCCGGTCCGCGACGCCCGCCTTCTCCCAGGCCTCACGGCCGTACGCCGTCCACTCCTCCGAGACGTCGCAGGCGATCAGCGTGCCGTCGGCGGGCAGCGCCTGGGCCATCGCCAGGGCGCTGAACCCGGTGAACGTGCCGACCTCCACCACATGCCGCGCACCCACCAGCCGGACGAGGAAGGCGAGCAGCGGGGCCTGCTCCTCGGCCGACACCATGCCCGCGTGGTCGGGGAAGCGGGTGTACGTGGTCTCCACCAGCTCCCGCTGGACCGGGTCCAGCGGCGGGTTGTGGGCCAGCATGTACGCGTACAGCTCGTCGGTGATCGTGGTCTCGTTGCCCTTGGTCATGCGGGTGCGCTTCCCTCGTGGTCGTGAAGTGGCGCCGCGTCCGTCCGCCGCGCTCTGCCCCCAGCTTCGCGCACCGCGCGCCCGCCGGCAGCGGAACTCACGCGGCCGAGGCCGCCAGGAACCGGCGCAGGATCTCCTCCCCCGCCGCCCCGCCCCGCTCCCGCAACGCCACGACGTGCGGCGCGCGCCAGTCGCTCTCGGCCAGTTCGCCGTGGCCGGGGCGCCAGCCCAGGTCGGCGGCGAGCAGCAGGTCGGCGTCGAGGAGGGAGTCGCCGGCGGCCAGCGTGCGGGTGGCGCCGGTGCGGCGGGCGACCTCGTTCATGGCGGCGCTCTTGGTGAGCGGCACCGGGACCGCGTAGATCTTGCGGCCCTGGAGGGAGACCGTCCAGCCGCGCTCCCGCGCCCACACCGCCAGCTCCTTCACCCACTGCTCGGGCAGCAGGGAGCGCTCGACGACCAGGTAGGCGAAGAGGTTCTCGGCCACCCGTTCCTTGAGCAGCCAGGCCGGGTCGGCGGTGGTCGCGAGGTGGGCGCGGATCTCGGTGAGGGGTGCGCACTCGTCGGCGATACGGGCCTCCACCTGGGCCTGCCAGTCCCGGTCGGAGACCCCGTCGACGAGGATGTGCCCGCCGTTGGCGCAGATCGCGTACCGGGGGGCGGGGCCGGGGAGGTGGATGCGGTGGTACTGCTCGCGGGTGCGGGTGGTGGTGGGGACGAAGACCGTGGAGCCGGCCACGTCGGTGAGGAGGGCGGCGGCCGTCTCCGTCATGTACGAGAGGGGCTTGTGGCCGTACACCTCGACGCAGAGGAGCCGGGGGGCCTCCGCGTCCGGCATCGACAGGTCGAGCGCCGCCGCCGAGTAGATGAGGGTGCGGTCCAGGTCGCTCGCCACCAGCGTGACGGCGCCGTCCGGTGCGGGGGTCGTGCTCATGCGCCCGTCACCGCCTTGCCGTCCGCGCCCGTCGCGCCCCGGGTGAACCGGGGGTGGATCAGACCGACACAGCTGTACGGGAGGTCGTCGACCTCCTCGACCGGGACGCCGCGCTGCTCGGCCAGCAGCCGGATGTGGGTCAGGTCCGCGCCCGCGCCGCGCTTGGCGAGGATCTTCCAGGGGACCCGGCGCAGCAGGACCCGGGTGGTCTCGCCGACGCCCGGCTTGACCAGGTTGACGTCGCCGATGCCGTACTCCTCGCTGATCCGCTCCACGGCGGCCCAGCCCTCCCAGGTCGGGGCCCGGTCGGCGGCGAGCAACTCCTTGGTCTCCGCGTCGACTTCCCCCGCCACCTCCTCGAACCGCGCGGCCACCGCCGCCAGGAAGGCGCCGGAGACGTCGGACTCGGCCAGCTCGCGGTAGAACTTCGCGCCGTGGAAGTCGTCGGGACCGACCAGGTCGGCGCGGAGCACCGTACGGGAGATGAGGCCGGAGACCGTGGAGTTGAGGCAGGCCGAGGGGATCAGGAAGTCCTCGCGGGTGCCGTACGTCCGCACGCAGCCGCCCGGGTCGGCGAGCACCGCGATCTCCGGGTCGAAGCCGGCCGCCCCCTTCGAGCCGCCGGGTCCGCCGGATGCCTCGAACTCCTCGATGGCCGCCGCCAGTTCGCGGGTGATCGCGCCCTTGCCGGTCCAGCCGTCGACGAAGACCACGTCGGCCGGGTCGTGGTGGGCGGCCAGCCAGCGCAGGGCGGTGGCGTC
Organism: Streptomyces sp. NPDC007346; assembly: GCF_040703535.1. Classification (NCBI taxonomy): domain Bacteria; kingdom Bacillati; phylum Actinomycetota; class Actinomycetes; order Kitasatosporales; family Streptomycetaceae; genus Streptomyces; species Streptomyces sp. NPDC007346. Next base: position 6,895 of record NZ_JBEYKR010000005.1, on the reverse strand, counting down.
GATGCCCCGGCCCCGGACGATGGAGATGGCGTAGTGCGGCAGGTCCAGGCCGTGCCGGTGGCGGGCCCAGTGGCGCATCAGCACCCCGACCGGCGTTCCGGCGCGGGCGAGCGAGACGAGGACCGGGCGCGGGCCCCGTTCGGCGAGGACCGTCTCGGTGACGGTGCCCACCGCACGGGCGATGCGCGCGGCGGAGGCGTCCAGGGCGGCCGTGAACAGGGCCTGGTACTCGGCGCTCGGCTGGTACTCGACGGGCAGCGACTCGGCGTAGTGCGCGCCACCGCTCTGGATCGCCTCCTCGCGCTCCTCGGTGGGCGCCTCCAGCGCGGTGTGCGAGAGGTCCTGGAGCAGCCAGCCGACGTCCTCGGGCGCGTAACTGGAGAAGTCGGGGCCTCTCAGGGGCTCGGGCAGCACGGCGGGCTCCTGCTCGTGGTGGGGGGCGGGTGCGGGGGCGTACGAGGGGACGACGGCGAGGAGGACGTGGCCGGTGTGGGCCGCCAGGCGGGCCAGCAGGCCGTCGGGGGCGTGCAGTTCGGGGGTGTCGGCGGTGGAGTCGACGACGGCGACCACCGCGTCGAAGCCCGCTCCCGCCACGTTGTAGGCGTACCGGTCGCCGGGGCCGTCCGCCGGGTCGTCGTGGGCCGGGAAGACCAGGCGGGTGCGTATCGCGTAGCCGGGGTCGTCGACGGCGAGGACCGGGGAGCGGGTGGTGGTGGAGTAGCGGACCTCGGCGTCGGCCCCGAGCGCGGCCTCCAGCGCGGTACCCAGGCGCAGCGGCGCGTACATCAGCTCCTCGAAGCCGAGGACGAGTACGCGGCCCCGGCGGGCCTCGTCGCCCAGCGCGGCGGCGATCCGCTCCGCCATGCCCGGGAGCGCCGCTTCGAGCGCCGCCCGGTGGGCCGGGGTGAAGCCGTGCCGGCCGCCGTCCGGGACGCCTGCGGGCCAGCCCACGTCGACCCGGGTGGCCGGGGCGGGGGCAGCACCTGCGACGGCCTCCCCGCCCGGCCCCGCCTGCTCGGCCGGCCCCGCCTGCGCCGCCTCCTGTGCCTGCTCCGCCTCCTGCTCCGCGACCAGGGCCTGGCCCCGTTCCAGTACGCCTTCGGGGAGCGTGACCGTGCCCGTGGAGCGGGTCACCAGGTCGACGCGGGCGCCGATCTCGGCGGCGAAGGCGGTCAGCCGGTCCCGGTCCCCCGCCGAGCGCATGTCGACCAGCGCGACGATGACGTACCGCTCGCGCGGGTGCGCCTCGTGCAGCGCGCGGATGGTGTTGAGCACGGTGTTGCCGGTGGAGAACTCGTCGTCGACCAGCACCAGCACCGAGGCGTCGGCGCCCCCCGCCAGCAGCTGGGGGTCCTCCGGCAGCAGCAGGTGCGAGGTGGCGTGCGAGTGGGCCTCCTCGAAGCCGCCCGCCTGCGCAACGCCCGCGACCGGCCGCCGGGTGGAGTGGAGGTACGGGGCCTCCCGCAGGCCGTCCGCGACGGCGTGGCCGAGGCCAGTGGCCGTCTCCGCGTACCCGAGGACGACCGCGCGGCGGGCGTCCCGCTCGCCGAGGAGGGCCCGTACGCGCTCGCCGAGCCCGTACCCGGCTCCGTACACGACGGAGGGGTGCTGGGGCACATGCTTGCCCAGCACGTTGGAGACGAGCAGGTGGGCCCGCTTGGGGTTGCGGCGCAGGGCGAGGCCCAGCAGCTCCTGGAGCTCCCCGTCGCCCTCCAGGGCCACGCCCAGCCGCTCGGCCACCCAGTTACCCGACCACACCACGTCCACCGTCTCTTCTCTCCTCGCGCGCCCGCTCATCGGTGCGCGCTCACTTCGCCAGGCCGGCGGCCAGCAGGTCCACGAAGCCGACGTCCTCGCCCGCCACCCCGAAGACCTCGGCCCGCAGGAGGGTGCGCTCGGCCCAGGCCCGGTGGGGCTTCACTTCGTTCATCTTGTTCGTGTACGCGGAGCGCAGCACCCCGCCGCCCCCGCGCTCGGGCCGCAGGATGTCCTGCGCGTCGGTGAACTCCTCGTGGCTGACCACGGAGAGCGCGTGGACGGGTGCCACGTGCGACGGGTGGATGCAGGTCTTGCCGAGCAGCCCGTTGGCGCGGTCGAGCTCGATCTCCCGCAGCAGGCCGTCGAGGTCGTGCTCGATGAGGGCCGTACGCAGCTCCTCGGCGCTGCCCTCGAGGAAGGGGCTGCGACGCAGCTGGGGCTTGAACATGCGCTCCTGGCGGCGGAAGTACTCCCAGACCGGGCCGGTGATCGTGAAGCCGGTGCCGTCGGCCCGGCCCAGCACGTTGACCACGTCGGCGATCACGGAGCCGACGATCTGGACGTCGTACGCCGTCATGTCGGGCGCGCGGCGCAGTCCGTAGGCCGAGCAGAAGTCGGTGACGCCGAGCCGCAGGGCGAGCACCCGGTCCCGGTACTTGTCGACGGAGCGCGCGATTCCCTGGAGGACCTCGCCGCGCGTCTCCAGGTGGAGCAGCTCGGGCGATTCGAGGACGGGCATGGCGAACAGCCGCTGCCCGCAGGCCGCTTCGGCTTCCGTCAGGGCCTCCAGGAAGAGGGTTCCGCGCTCCTCGGTGAATTTGGGAAGTACAAAACCGGACAACGTCCGGACCGAGGGGCCGAGCCGGTTCACCAGGTCGGTGATCTGGCCCGGTTCGCGGACCCGGACGAAGAGGAGCGGCAGCCCGGCGCCGGTGGTGTCCCGTTCGGCGAGGTCCGCGAACTGCCTGACCAGGTTGGCCTCGGCGCCGACCACCTCGGCGTCGTCGATCGAGTCCTCCAGGCACAGCACCATGGAGACGACGCCACGCCCGGCCTGCTTCATCACATCGTCGGCCAGCGCGGGCCGGGTGGCCGGGGAGTAGAGCGTGGCGCCCAGGGCGACGGAGAGCAGGCTCGCGGGCGAGGCCGCGTCGAACTCGCACGGCTCCCGGAAGAACAGGCCCTCCCGGGCAGCGGGCGACATATACCCGAAGTGACGCATGAGTTTCCCCCGAACTGCCTGACCGGCCTGACAACGTATGGCCGGTAATAGTACGTGCGGACGAGTGCCGACAGTTCCCGATGTACATGAACAGCCGGTTATCCACCCTCCGCCCGGCCTCTCCGCGCGGTACCGTCCGGCCCCCTTCTTCGCGCTCCCGAGCCCGGTGCCGGCGCGACAGGGCACGGTCTTTGCCGCCCCCGCGTTGTCCGCACGTGCCGCCAGCAGGCAGGATGACGCCCATGACGCACACGATGCTGAAGGGCTCGAACGTCCCGGTCGACGCCGTGGCCGTACGGGCCGTGCTGCGCTGGACGCCGGGGGCCGACGTGCCCGATGTGGACGCCTCCGCCCTGCTGCTCGGCGCATCGGGTCGTGTGCGGTCCGACGAGGACTTCGTCTTCTACAACCAGCCGCGCCACCCCTCCGGGCTGGTCCGGCGGCTGCCGAAGCGCAGTGTCTCCGAGGGGCTCACGGACACGATCGAGGCGGATCTCGGCGCGCTCGACGCGTCGGTGGACCAGGTGGTCATTGCCGCCTCGTCCGACGGTGCCGCCTTCGAGCAGGTGCCGGACCTGCGGATACTCCTCTTCGATGCCGCGTTCGCCGACGGGGATCCGCTGGCCGTCTTCGATGTGCGGCCGGAGACCGGGGAGGAGACCGCGATCATCTGCGGGGAGCTCTACCGGCGCGGCGAGGGGTGGAAGTTCCGGGCGGTCGGCCAGGGCTATCCGACCGGGCTGATCGGTCTTGCCACCGCCTTCGGGATCTCGGTCGACGATTCGGAGGCCGCGGGCGAGGGCGGGGCGCAGGAGCCGGCCGGGGCCGCCCAGGCGCCCGCGCAGCCGGCCGCCGCTCCCGCGCACGCCACCGCCGATCCCGCCGCCCCCGCGCACGCGGCCTCCGCGCCGGACCCGGACTCCCAGGCCACGGTCCTGCACCGGCAGCCCGCCTACGGCTATCCGCAGCCCGTCGCGCCCCCGGCCATGCCGCCCGTGCCCGCGCCGCAGCCTGTCGCGGGCGTCGCCCAGCCCGCGTACGGCTACCCGCAGGGGGCCGGTGCGCCGCCCGCGTACGGCTATCCGCAGCCGGCGGCGGCCGCCGCGCACGCGCCCGACCCGCACTTCGTCCTGCCGCCGCAAGGGCCGCAGTTCATCCGGTCCTGAGGTAACGCCCCGGCTCGGGGCGCAGCCGTACGGCCGGGGCGCCGCTCAGGTCCGGGACTTGTAGCCCCGCCCCCACTGCATGCCGTAGCCGTAGAGCCGGTCCAGCTCGGACTGGAACCCGTAGACGAACTTCACCTCGCGCCGCACGATCAGCTCGTCGTTGACGTTCTCCACGGTGAAGACCGCGCAGGACCGGGCCTGCGGCGCGCGCTCGTCCAGTTCGATCTCGATCCGGGGGCCGTTGCCCGGGTAGAGCGTGATCTTGGCGTGCGTACGGTCGAACGCGGGCGTCCGGTCGTAGATGTAGACGAAGAACAGCAGCCGCTTGAACTGGTCGCGCTGGTCGAGGTTGACGTAGACCGTCTCCCCGGAGGGGGCGCCGAAGCGGTCGTCCCCGCTGAGCCGGATGTAGGGCGGGCTGTTCAGATCGCCTATCAGGTTGCCCAGTGGCTGTACGACCCCCTTGGTGCCGTCCTTCAGCTCGTACATGCAGCCGAGGTCCAGGTCGACGTTGACGACGCCCTGGGTGTGCGCCTGGACCACCTCGGGCTGGAAGAGCTGGAGGGGGCGCCGGAGCCGGCCGCTCTGGCGTGAGCGGCCCTCGATGTCCGAGGTGCGCATCCGCCAGGACAGGTTGACCCGCAGGTTGCCCGAGAGGGCGCCCTGTTTGCTGAGCGAGACCGTGGCATTGCGTTTCGAGAGCTGGATGGCGCTCGATGTGCCGTTGCCCGAGTCGAACTGTGCCGCGCGCGCCGGCCACAGGCCGTCGAAGAAACCCATCCCAACCCCCACCCTGTCGGCCTGTCGGCCTGTCGCCTGTCGTCGCGTGCTCCGCACACCGCTGCGGGGCGGCCACCGGGCCGGGTCCGGGAGTTCCCGGAGAGCCGTCGCCGTGTGGGCCGCCCCGCAGAGAGCGTTCCTCAATCCTTACCGGGTCACACCCCGGAGCGGACTTCGGCCTTGGAATCCGGACTTCCTCCGGTGTCCCCGCCGCCTCCGCCCAACGCGGCGATGGACTTGTTGCGGCGGATCGAGGACCAGAAGGAGAGGCCGATGAGGACGACGCCGATCAGGCCGGTGATGATCTCGTTGATCTCGTACCGGATGGTGATCAGCAGAATGCCTGCGAGCGCGCCGATCGCGTAGTGCGCGCCGTGCTCCAGGAAGACGTAGTCGTCCAGCGTGCCCTGGCGGACCAGGTAGACGGTGAGGGAACGGACGTACATGGCGCCGATACCGAGACCGAGGGCCATCAGCACGATCTCGTTGGTGATGGCGAAGGCGCCGATGACACCGTCGAACGAGAAGGAGGCGTCCAGGACTTCCAGGTAGAGGAAGAGGAAGAACGCGGCCTTCCCGGCGAGGGCGACCCCCGTGACGGGCTTGCCCTTCTTCTTGGCCTCTTCCTCGGCCTCGTGCTCGCGCTCCTCCTCCTCTTCGAGCTTGTCCTCGAAGAATCCGGAGAGCCCGCCGACGACGAGGTAGGTGATCAGACCCGCGATACCCGAGAGCATGACGGTCGACGCCTTGTCCACGTGCCCGCCACCGTGCTGGTGGGCCTGGGTCGCGAAGGTCATGGCGGTGATCATCAGCACGATCAGCGCGACGCAGACCGACAGCATGTCGACCTTGCCGAGCTTGGCGAGCGGGCGCTCGATCCAGCGGAGCCACTGGATGTCACGCTCCTCGAAGATGAAGTCGAGGAAGATCATCAACAGGAACATGCCACCGAAGGCGGCGATCGACGGATGGGCGTCCGTGACCAGTTCCTTGTACCTCTCGGGGTCGTTGAAGGAGAGGTCGATGGCCTCGATGGGCCCGAGCTGGGCACTGACGGCCACGATCACGACGGGGAAGACCAGCCGCATACCGAACACGGCGATGAGGATGCCGATGGTGAGGAAGATCTTCTGCCAGAAGGCATTCATCTTCTTCAGGATTCCGGCGTTGATCACCGCGTTGTCGAAGGACAGCGAGATCTCCAGGATCGTCAGGATCGCGACGATACCGAAGGCGTGCCACCCCCCGTAGAAGAAGGCTGCGACCAGGCCGAGCGCGGTAACCGCGAACGACCAGCCGAAGGTTTTCAGAACCACTGGTACCCCATCGTGTTATGTAAGGGTCTCCCCCGGTGTGTACGGGGCTCCCCCGCGCCGTGCGCGGCGTTACGAAACGTTGACGCCGAAGTCTAGAGCGATGCCGCGCAGGCCCGACGCGTACCCCTGACCGACTGCACGGAATTTCCACTCACCCTGATAGCGGTAGAGCTCTCCGAAGATCATCGCGGTCTCCGTCGAGGCGTCCTCACTGAGGTCGTACCGCGCCAGCTCCTGGCCGTCGGCCTGGTTGACCACGCGGATGAAGGCGTTGCTGACCTGCCCGAACGCCTGGCCCCGGTTCTCCGCCTCATGGATGGAGACCGGAAAGACGATCTTGTCGCAGTGGGCGGGGACCTGGTCGAGCCGGACGATGACCGACTCGTCGTCGCCGTCGCCCTCACCCGTCAGGTTGTCACCGGTGTGCTCGACGGAGCCGTCGGGGCTGGTGAGGTTGTTGTAGAAGACGAACCACTCGTCACCGAGCACCCGGCCCGACTGGCACAGCAGGGCGCTGGCGTCGAGGTCGAAATCGGCTCCGGTGGTGGAGCGTGCGTCCCAGCCGAGCCCGACCAGCACCTGCGTGAGGTTGGGTGCGACCTTGGAGAGGGAGACATTGCCTCCCTTGGCGAGCGTGACGCCCTTGTGTGTCC
>NZ_JBEYKR010000004.1:0-142025 GCF_040703535.1 Streptomyces sp. NPDC007346 | reverse complement strand
ACGACATGCACAAGGGGCTGATCGACCGCTTCCGGTCCCTGCCGATGGCCCGGGGAGCCGTCCTCACCGGACGCACCCTCGCCGACCTCGTACAGCGGGTACGGGGGCGGGCGTCTCGGACCTGTACGGGGACGAGGACTGGCTCTCCGCACCCTCCGCGCTGGAGGACCCGGGCGCCGACGCCGGCCAGGACGGGGCGGACGACGGCGACTGGGCCGCCGCCTACACCTGGGAGACCGGCCCGGCCGGGGACCTGGACGACGCGTACGCAGCCCCGGGCCCGGCTGCGGCCTCGGCCCCGGGAGAGACGTACGCCGGCCCCGCACCGGCGGACACCGCCCCCTGGGAGGACACCACCGACGCCCACACCCCGCGCTGGCTCGACCGGGAGATCGGCGAGGGCGGCCCCGAGCTGGTCGCCACGCTCGCCGGGGACCTCCGCAACACCGCGATGGCCGCCATGAACCCGTACTGGGGCGCCGTCGAACGCGGACAGGCCGGGGCCCTCGCCGTACGGCGGACCGAGGAACGGGTCCGCGAACTCCTCTCGGCCGCCCGCCACCACCTGTGGCACAACGGGGTGCTGGCCCCGCCGCCGTACCCGGCCGAGCACCGCGCCCGCACCACCGCGGCCGGACTGCTGGGCACCGACTCCCTGAGGGTCGCCGAACTCGTGGGGCGGGACACGGACCGGCAGGCCGTCGTCCAGCTCTCCTCGCCGGAGCAGGGGGCCCTCCTGAGCCGGGACCCGGAGGCGGCCCGGTGGATCCGGTTCGCCCCGCAGACCTTGCAGGGCGAGGTGGAGTCCGCCTGGCGCAAGAGCGGTTCGCCGCCGCCGGAGGAGGCCCTCTGGACCTCCTCCGGGAGGTACGCGGGGCTCATCCGGCTGACCCCGCTGCGGATGGGCGTGGTCGACACGGTCCTGCCGAGGCAGAGCACGGGCGGCCACGCCCTGCCCGACCTCGACGGGCCCGACCTCGACGGGCACCCCGACGGGCCCGGTTTCGACGGGCCCGGCCACTACCTGCCTGACCCCGACGTGCCCGACGTGCCCGACGTGTCCAACATGTCCAACGTGCCAGACCTGAGAGACCCCAGCAGCCCCACAGACCTCAGCAGCCCCACAGCTCCCACCAGCCCCAGAGACCTCAGCGCCCCCACTGACCCCCTCGATCCCACCAACTCCGCCACCCCCACCGACTCCACCGATCCCACCGACTCCACCGACCCCACCACCCGGGCCACCAGGGCCGCTCGAGCCGCTCGGGCCATCCGGAACGTGAACAGGGAGGACGAAGGGTGGTGAGCACCTCGCACCCCGGCCGGGCGGAACCAACGGGCGCCCGGCGCCCGTACCTCACGTTCACCGAACCCACCGGCCGGCGCCGCACCGCACCGGTCCGCTTCGGCAAGCCCTCGCGCCGCGACCCGGCGCTGCCGCAGCGTGTCCGCAACGGGATGCTCGACGACCTGGGGCAGCAGTGCGTCCAGGTCTTCCTGTCGGCGGCCGACGCCGCCCACCCGGCGGCCCGTGCCCTGCTGGACACCGAGGCGGGCACCGCCCTCCAGCTCGCCCGGACCCTGGAGAACACCCCGTACGCGCACCTGTTCCCCACGGTCATCGGCTACGAACTGGACACCGCCGAGCCGTTCCTCCTCTACGCGGCCCCGCGCGGCACCCCCGCCGGCCGCACCCATGTGATGTCCGCGACCGACCAGCGGGTCTTCGCCCGGGATCTGACGCTGGCCCTGTGCCTGCTGGACGGCCAGGGCCTCGTGCCGCGCGGGATCTCCCCCGCCACGGTGCTCTGGGACGGCACGTCGGTGCAGCTGTGGGGGCTGGAAGGGGTCGCCCGCGCCGGACGGCCCCGGACCCCGTGGGGCAGGGCCCCGTACTGCTCGCCCGAACAGCAGCGGGGCGAGGGCCTCGTCGACGCGCGGGACGCGGTGTGGTCCGCCGCCCAGGTGCTCTACCAGCTCGTGACGGGGCACCCGGGCCCGGCCGACCGCGCCCCGGCCGACCTGGCCCAGCACCGGGTGCTCGACGGGACGCTGCCCGGCGCCTTCGCCCCCACGGCCGGGGCCCGCCCCTCGCCCGCCACGCTCCTGGAGCTCCTGGCCCCCGGGGAGGCGGGGCGCGTCGCCCTCACGGTCACGGCGGACGGGGCGCGCCCGCACCAGGACCCGTACAACCAGGCGCTGCGCGCCAAACGGCAGGCGCCACCCGCCCCGGCCGACGAGGAACAGGCGGGGGCCGGGACGGAGACGGGGGCGGCCTCGGAAACGGCCGACGGTCTGCGTCCGGGGGAGGTGCTCTGCCCGTACTGCCTGGAGGGCATCCAGCTCGACCTGGGCAGACTGTTCGTCCCCGACGACCAGATGCAGTACCAGGCGCTGGACCTCTCCCGGATCAGCAACCCCCTGCGGCGCGAGGACGTCATGCGGGGCGCGGTCCAGCAGTGCACCGCCGACCCGGACTTCCCCGAGCACCACATCCCGGTGCCCTACCTCACCCACGGGCGGCCCCTGACGGTCGCCATGATCGGCCAGTCCAGCACCGGCAAGAGCCACCTGCTGACGCAGATGATCGCCGAGATCACCGACGGCGGCCTGGAGCCGCACGGCGTCGGCTGGCAGTCCGTCAACCCCGAGCAGCACGCCCGTTTCGTACGGGAGCGGGTGCAGCCGCTGCGCGGCGGCCAGGTGCTCGACCACACCAACGCGCTGGGCCTGAGCGGCTTCGCCCGGTTCGTCGAGTCCCTGCTGCTCACCGACGCCCGGGGCCGGGTGCGGCCGGTCGCCTTCTTCGACGTGGCCGGTGAGGATCTGGTCCGTACCGACGGGGCGTTGCGCTTCCTGCTCGGGATCGACGCGCTGGTCTTCGTCGTCGATCCGGCGCTCGCCCTGCCGCTGCCCCAGCTCGACGAGGCCAGGGAGCGGGTCGGGAGCCAGGTGGACCGGGACGGTGACGCGGCGTTCGCCACCGTGCTCGACCGGCTGCCGCGCAAGGGCCCCTACCTGGAGACCCCGGCCGCGATGGTGCTCGGCAAGGCCGACCTGCTGCGGTTCCAGCCGCCGGTCGACCGCTGGCTGGGCGAGGGCCCGCCCGCCGCGCTCCGCCCGGACCACTTCCTGGAGGAGAGCGGGGACGTCCACGCCCTGCTGCGCCGGCACGCCGGGCAGGCCTGGCTGCGCCCCTTCGACGCGTTCCGCCGGTGCACCCTGCACATCGCCTCCGCCACCGGGGGCCAGGAGAACCAAGGGCGCTTCCCGGCGGGCGCGAGGCCGCGCCGGGTACTGGAACCGCTGCTGTCGCTGCTGGCGATGCACGGGATCATCGAGGCGCCCGGGGGCGCCGCATCATTCGGCGTGGGAAGGGAAGCGCAGTGAACGACGCCCTCGACCAGGTGGTCTTCCGCTGGGACGGGAACCAGGGCCGCTCCCGTACGGGCATGGCGGCGGTGGCCCACTCCTGCTCCGCCGAACGCGCGGACGCCCTCGGCCGCGAACTGGGCTCGCTCCTGTGGGTGTCGGGCCCCTCACCCCGCCAGAGCAGCGTCAGGATCCGGTCCCGGACCGGCGAGCACCTGCTCGTCCAGCGGTGGCCGACCACGGACCGGGGCGGCCGGCCCAGCACGGCCTGCCATGTGCTGATCGGCGACGGCGACACCCTCAACCCGATGCGGTGCCTGGGCCTCGGCGGCACCGCGTGGAGCGAACCCGCCACCGCCGAGACCGCGTCGGGGCGGCTGCCCGTACGGGACGGCGCCCAGCTGCGGGCGACGGCGAAGCGGCAGCTCACGGACATGGCGGAACAGCTGCCGACGGTACGGGAGCCACTGGTCACCGTGGTCGCGGAGTGGCTGCGCGACCCGGACCGGCGGCTCTCCCTGCTCGCCGAGGAGCACGGCCTGCCCGGCTGGCCGCAGCGGAACGCGGCGCCCCTGCTCTACCTCGGGCTGCTCTCGGTCTTCGGCAACTGGTTCGGCAGGGAGTGGAGTTACGCCACGTACGACACCGACGACACCCACCCGCTGCGCATCACCTGCGTGCCCCGCTGGTCGTCCCAGGCGGCGGGCGAGGGGGCGCCGGCCCGTATCCGGCTGCGGCCGCCCGCCGAGAAGGACATCGAGAGCCATGCGGCGACGGAGATGGTCGACCACCTGCTCGCCCGCCCCGCCATCCGCCCGGGGGTGCCCCATCTGACCGGCGGGCTGACACACGGGGCCCGCCTGGACCGGAGGGACCGGCGGGAGGCACTGCGGCGGATGCTGGACGCCCGGCACCGGCCGGCCCGACGGCCTGAGGCACAGCAGCCGGATACGCCACGGCAGGAAGCGCCATGGCAGGAGGCGGAACGGCGCGAGGCTCCGTGGCAGGAGCCGCAACCCCCGCAGGCCTCGCCCCCTCAGACCCCTCGGCCTCAGGTCCCACACCTGGAGCCCCAGCAGCCCCCGGACCTCCAGGAGCGGGAGCAGGACCACCGCCACCGAGACCACCAGGACGGGCAGGACAGGCACCATCACCACCGTCAGGACAGGCAAGACAGGCATGAGCCCCACGAGCCCCCCAAGCCGCCTGAGCCGCACGATCCCCACGAACGGCACGAGCGGCACGAGCGGCACGAGCGGCAGCAACTCCAGCGTCTGCTCACCGAGTTGCTGCGCCACCGCCGGGCCGACACCACCGGCTCCGCGCGGCTCGCCGCCCGGCTCGAGGAGATCCCGGACGGCCCGCTGCTGACCCTCCTGGGCGCCGAGGACCTGCCCTGGGCCTCCCTGGATCTCCTCCTCGCCGAACTCGCCTACTCCGACCGGCTGCGCGCCCGCGACGAGGCGACCGCGCACGCCCTCTGCACCGAAGTGCTGCGGAACAACCTCTACGTCAGGCCAGGCCGCCTGCACGAGGCGGACAGCCCGTCCGTGTCGGAGATGCGGAAACGGGCGGGCGACCTCTTCTCCTGGGCCGTCGCCCCGCTCGCGCGGGACCCTCGCCACGCCCTCGACCTGGGGGAACTGTTCAACATCGTGCTCCTGGACGGCCGCACGACCGGCCAGGAGTGGCTGCGCCGGATCCTGGACTCGCCCCCGGACGGCCGGGCACCGGACCTCCCCCCGCAGCTCTGGCAGCAAGTGGTGAGGGAGCTGCTCGCCCCCACGGAACCCCCGCCCCGCCCCCCGACCTCGTCTCCGCCCCCGGCCACGGGCCCGTACACGCCCTTGACCCCGAAACCGACCCTGGCTCCGAAGCCGACCCCGGCTCCCAAGCCGACACCAGCACCAACACCCAGCCACGCCCCAACCTCAACCCCAACCCCAACCTCGGGCCCCACCTCAGGCCCGGCCCCGACCGACCCCCCCACCTCGCGCCTCACCCCGTACGCCCAGCCCCCCGCCCGCCAGACCCCACCCACGTACCGACCCACCACACCCCCACCACCCGCCGCCCCCTCGAACAGGGCGGCGGCAGAAGGGGAGAAGGACGGCTTCCGGCTCCCCGAGGGCTCCGAGCGCTCCGAACTCGTCTACCAGACCTGGTTCCTCGCCACGGCAGCCGCCATCGCCCTGGCCGCAGTGATCACACTCATCACGATCGCCCTCAACTAACCACCACACAAAGGCAGTTCCGCCCCAGCCAAGCTCAGTCGGCTCAGCCGGACTCCTCGGCCGCCCGCCGGTCCGTGGCCCTCCCCGTCGCGTCCGCGTCCAGGTGGGCCATGGTCAGCCGGAACGTCACCGGTACGTCGGCCGTTTCGCCGCCCGTCGCCCGTAGGCCCTCGATCCGGGCCAGGGCGATCCGGGCGGCCGGCGGCTCCTCGCGCGCCGAGCGCCGCCGCCCGCCGAGAGCGGCGAGGAGGATCAGGACCCCGCTCTCGCCCGAACGCGCCTCCTACCCCTGCCGGTTGACCTCATCGAGGCCCCACTCCCCCGGCCCCTGCCCCGTCGTCCCCATGACCGCGATTGTGCCGGTCGGGACCGCGTCAGGGCAGGGAGCGCGGGCGGCAGAGGAACGGGACGGCAGGGGACGTCAGAGGAACGACGGGACGGCAGGGGACGGCAGGGGACGGTCAGAGGAACAAGGCGAGAGCCCGTCAGTCCTCGCCCTCCAGGTTGCCTTCCGTCTCCAGGTAGACCTGGCGCAGCGCTTCGAGCACCGCCGGGTCCGGCTTGGCCCACATGCCGCGCGACTCGGCCTCCAGCAGGCGTTCCGCGATGCCGTGCAGGGCCCAGGGGTTGGCCTCCTGGAGGAACTGGCGGTTCTCCGGGTCGAGCACGTACGTCTCGGTGAGCTTGTCGTACATCCAGTCGGCGACGACGCCGGTCGTGGCGTCGTACCCGAAGAGGTAGTCGACCGTGGCGGCCAGCTCGAACGCGCCCTTGTAGCCGTGGCGGCGCATCGCCTCGATCCACTTGGGGTTGACGACCCGGGCGCGGAAGACGCGGGAGGTCTCCTCGACGAGCGTGCGCGTGCGGACGGTCTCGGGGCGGGTGGAGTCCCCGATGTACGCCTCCGGAGCCTTGCCCTTCAGCGCGCGCACGGTGGCCACCATGCCGCCGTGGTACTGGAAGTAGTCGTCCGAGTCCGCGATGTCGTGCTCGCGGGTGTCGGTGTTCTTCGCGGCGACCTCGATGCGCTTGTAGGCGCTCTCCATCTCCTCGCGGGCCGGGCGACCGTCGAGCTCGCGGCCGTAGGCGTAACCGCCCCAGACCGTGTAGACCTCGGCGAGGTCGGCGTCGGTGCGCCAGTCGCGGGAGTCGATGAGCTGGAGGAGCCCGGCGCCGTACGTACCGGGGCGCGAGCCGAAGATCCTCGTGGTGGCCCGGCGTTCGTCACCGTGCTCGGCCAGGTCGGCCTGGGCGTGGGCCCGTACGTAGTTCTGCTCGGCCGGCTCGTCGAGCGAGGCGGCCAGCCGTACGGCGTCGTCGAGCAGCCCGATCGTGTGCGGGAACGCGTCGCGGAAGAAGCCCGAGATGCGCAGCGTCACGTCGATACGGGGGCGGCCCAACTCCTCGTACGGGATGGGCTCCAGGCCCGTCACGCGGCGTGAGGCGTCGTCCCAGACGGGCCGGATGCCGAGCAGCGCGAAGGCTTCGGCGATGTCGTCGCCCGCCGTGCGCATCGCGCTGGTGCCCCACAGGGAGAGGCCGACCGAGGTGGGCCAGTCGCCGTTGTCGGTGCGGTAGCGGGTCAGGAGCGAGTCGGCCAGCGCCTGGCCCGTCTCCCAGGCGAGCTTGGAGGGGACGGCCTTCGGGTCGACCGAGTAGAAGTTGCGGCCGGTCGGCAGAACGTTGACGAGTCCGCGCAGCGGCGATCCGGACGGACCGGCGGGCACGAACCCACCGTTCAACGCGTGCACGGCGTGGGTGAGTTCGTCGGTCGTGGCCGCCATGCGCGGGACGACCTCGGTGGCCGCGAAGGTGAGGATGTCGGCCACCGCGTCCGGCAGCCCGGCGGCGACACCGGCGACGGCGGCCGGGTCCCAGCCGGCGTCGTCCATCGCCTGGACCAGCGCACGGGCCTGCTCCTCGATCGTGTCGGCGGCGGTACGCGTGGCGGCCGACTCGTCGAGCCCCAGCGCCTCACGGAGCCCCGGCAGCGACGCCGTACCGCCCCAGATCTGGCGGGCGCGCAGGACGGCCAGCACCAGGTTGACCCGGTCGTTCCCGGCGGGCGGGTTGCCCAGGACGTGCAGCCCGTCGCGGATCTGGACATCCTTGATCTCGCAGAGCCAGCCGTCGAGATGCATGATGAAGTCGTCGAAGCCCTCGTCCTCCGGCCGGTCCTCCAGGCCGAGGTCGTGGTCGAGCTTCGCGGCCTGGATGAGCGTCCAGATCTGCGCACGGATGGCGGGCAGCTTCGCCGGGTCCATGGAGGCGATCTGGGCGTGCTCGTCGAGGAGTTGCTCAAGCCGCGCGATGTCGCCGTAGCTGTCGGCGCGGGCCATCGGCGGCACCAGGTGGTCGATCAGCGTGGCGTGGACGCGGCGCTTGGCCTGCGTACCCTCGCCCGGGTCGTTCACCAGGAACGGGTAGATGAGCGGGAGATCGCCGAGGGCCGCGTCCGGACCACAGGCGGCCGACAGACCGGCGTTCTTGCCGGGCAGCCACTCCAGGTTCCCGTGCTTGCCGAGGTGGATCATGGCGTCGGCGCCGAAGCCGTTGTCGTCGGCGGAGGCGGCGATCCAGCGGTAGGCGGCCAAGTAGTGGTGGGAGGGCGGGAGATCGGGGTCGTGGTAGATCGCGATCGGGTTCTCGCCGAAGCCGCGCGGCGGCTGGATGAGGATGAGGAGGTTGCCGCGCCGCAGGGCCGCGAGGACGATGTCGCCCTCCGGGTTGGCCGACCGGTCCACGAACATCTCGCCGGGCGCCGGGCCCCAGTGCTCCTCCACCGCCGTGCGCAGCTCCTCGGGGAGCGTGGCGAACCAGCGGCGGTAGTCGGCGGCCGGGATACGGACCGGGTTCCGCGCCAACTGCTCCTCGGTCAGCCACTCCTGGTCGTGGCCGCCCGCCTCGATGAGCGCGTAGATCAGCTCGTCGCCGTCGCCGGAGACCAGCCCCGGGATGTCGGCCTCCGGCCCGAAGTCGTACCCCTCGGCGCGCAGCCGCCGCAGCAGCGCCACGGCACTGGCCGGGGTGTCGAGCCCGACCGCGTTCCCGATCCGGGAGTGCTTGGTCGGGTAGGCCGACAGCACGAGCGCGATCTTCTTCTCCGCGTTCGGGATGTTCCGCAGCTTGGCGTGGCGTACGGCGATCCCGGCGACGCGGGCCGCGCGCTCGGTGTCGGCGACGTACGCGGGCAGCCCGTCCTCGTCGATCTCCTTGAAGGAGAAGGGGACGGTGATCAGCCGGCCGTCGAACTCCGGCACCGCGATCTGGGTCGCCGCGTCCAGCGGGGAGACGCCCTCGTCGTTCTCCTCCCACGCGGCGCGCGGGCTGGTGAGGCAGAGCGCCTGGAGGATCGGCACGTCGAGCCCGGTCAGCGCGCCCGCGTCCCACGACTCGTCGTCGCCACCGGCCGACGCCTCGGCGGGCCGGGTGCCGCCCGCCGCGAGGACGGTGGTCACGATGGCGTCGGCGGCGCCGAGCGCGTCGATCAGCTCGGTCTCCGGCGTACGGAGGGACGCGACGTACAGCGGGAGCGGCCGGGCCCCGGCGTCCTCCACGGCGGTGCACAGCGCGTCGATGAACGCGGTGTTCCCGCTCATGTGGTGGGCGCGGTAGTAGAGGACCGCGACGGTCGGCGCACCCTCGGGCACCTCACGGGCCGCACGCTCCAGCGGGCCCCACGCGGGGGCCGGGGCGGGCGGCTCGAAGCCGTGGCCGGTCAGCAGCACGGTGTCGGAGAGGAACCGGGCCAGCTGCTCCAGGTTGGCGGGCCCGCCGTGCGCGAGGTAGGCGTGCGCCTCGGCGGCGATGCCGATCGGCACGGTGGAGGCGGCCATCAGCTGCGCGTCCGGAGCCTGCTCACCGGTCAGCACGACGACCGGCCGCCCGGTGGCCAGCACCGCGTCGAGCCCCTCCTGCCACGCGCGTACGCCGCCGAGGAGACGGACGACGACGAGGTCGACACCGTCCAGCAGCTCGGGCAGGCCGTCGAGGTCGACGCGGGAGGGGTTGGCGTACCGGTAGCTGACCGGCCCCTCGGAGGCTCGGGCGCTCAACAGGTCGGTGTCGGACGTCGACAGGAGCAGGATCATGCTGCGTCAGGCCTTCCTCGGGGTGTCCACGCCCCGGGCGGTGTCGGAGGGGTCTCCCCGCGCCGGCCCGGAAGCCGTGCGCTGCGCCCGGCGGAAACCGGGCGCTCGGGGAAGGGAGTTCCTGACTCGCCCGGCCGGTGGTGGCGGCCGGGCTCACAGTGGCGGGACCGCGCCGGAATCTCACCGGGCTTCCTCCCCTGTCGCCGTCTGGCGATGGCGGCCTGAACGGACCACCGTCTGCATCCTAAGCGGCGGAGGTGGGGCGGGGCAGGGGGCGGGGGTGCGGTGGTGATCACTGTTTGGGGGCGGGGGTGGGGCGGGACGGGGCGGGTGCCCCTGATTCGCTGCCCCCGGCTGGACGGGCTTCTGCTCCACACGCCGACAGGCCCCTGTCTCGCAGACCGGCAGGCTCCTGCCCCACAGACCGACAGGCTCCTGTCCCGCAGACCGACAGGCTCCTGTCGCACAGCCCGGCAGGCCCCTGTCCCGCACCTCACAGGTGCGGGCCCGCCGATGGCACCGGCCCGGTCGGTATGCTCGCCGCCATGCCCGATTCCGCCCCCTCGCCCCTTTCCACGGGCGGCGCCTCCCCCCGCGCCGGCGGCGACGCCTGCCCGGGAACGCTGCGGCTGCACCGGGCCGACGACGGCGCACTGGCCCGCGTACGCGTCCCCGGCGGCGTGCTCAACGCGGACCAGGCGGACGCCCTGCTGGCGGCGGCCGGCCGGTTCGGGGACGGTGAGCTGCATCTCACCTCGCGGGGCAACGTACAACTGCGCGGCCTCGGTACGGAGTGCGGCGGCGAGCTCGCGGCCCTGCTCACGGCCGCCGGCCTCCTGCCCTCCGCCGCACACGAGCGGGCCCGCAACATCGTGGCCTCGCCCCTGGCCGGCCTGGACGGTTCGCCCTCGCTCCGGCCCTGGCTGACCGAGCTGGACCGGCTGGTGTGCGGTTCGCCGGCCGCCGCCTCGCTCTCCGGCCGCTTCCTCTTCGCCCTGGACGACGGGCGGGGTGACGTGGACGCGCTGGGGGCGGACGTGACGCTGATCGCGGAGGGCGCGGGGGCCCTGCTGCGGGTCGGGGCCGAGGACGAGGTGTTCCGGGTGCCTGCCGCCGAGGCCCCGCGCGCGGCGCTCCTGGCCGCCGAGGAGTTCCTCCGCGCCGCCCGCGACTCCGGCGCCTGGCGCGTGAAGGACCTGCCCGACGACGTACGGGCCGAGGTGGTCCGCACCACCAGGTCAGCGGCGGCGGGCCCGCCCGTACGCCGCCCCCGCCCGCGTACGGCGACGGCCCCG
Organism: Streptomyces sp. NPDC007346; assembly: GCF_040703535.1. NCBI lineage: Bacteria > Bacillati > Actinomycetota > Actinomycetes > Kitasatosporales > Streptomycetaceae > Streptomyces > Streptomyces sp. NPDC007346. Next base: position 131,033 of record NZ_JBEYKR010000004.1, on the reverse strand, counting down.
GCACCCGGCCCGCACAGCTCCGCGACCACGGGCGCGACCACCACCACGACCGCGATCAGCACCGACGTACCGCTGGGGCGGCTCACCCCCACCCAGTGGCGGCTGCTCACGGAGACGGCCAGGCGGTACGGCGGCGAGCTGCGGCTCACCCCGTGGCGCGGGGTCGTCGTCCCCGGCCCCTTCGGACCTGGACAGGACGAGGCGGCGGAGGCGCTCCGCGCCCTGGACGCGGCCGGGCTGATCACCGCCCCCGACTCCCCCTGGACCGGCGTCGGCGCCTGCATCGGCCACCCCGGCTGCGCGAAGTCGCTGTCCGACGTACGGGCCGAGGCGGGGGCCGCTGTCGGAACACCCGGGCGGCTACCTGTGTACTGGTCCGGGTGCGAACGCCGCTGCGGCCACCCCCACGGGGAGTGGATCGACGTGGTCGCCACACCCGACGGACACCGGATCTCCCACGTACGGGGGGAGCGCCGGGACCCACCGGGAACAGGAACGGGACCAGGGACAGGGACAGGAACGGCACCTGGACCTGGACCTGGGCCGGAACCAGGACCGGAACCAGGACCGGAACCGGAACCGGGACCGGACCCGGGAACAACGACCGTACTCAACGACTCGGCGGCACTGGCGGCAGCGGTCACCGCGGCCCGCGCCTGAAAGACCTCCAGCCTGAAAGACCCCTCGGCTCAAGGCCCCCTCGGCTCAAAGACCTCTCGCTGAGAGACCTCTCCCCACACATCGGCAGAAGAAAGCGACAGCACTGTGCACCAGTACGAGAAGGACGGACCGGCGATCTACCGCCAGTCCTTCGCCACCATCCGCGCGGAGGCGGATCTCGCCGGGCTGCCCGCCGACGTCAGCCAGGTCGCCGTCCGGATGATCCACGCCTGCGGCATGGTCGACCTCGTACGCGACCTCGCCTTCTCGCCGAACGCCGTGGCCGACGCCCGCGCGGCCCTGCGCTCCGGCGCCCCGATCCTCTGCGATGTGGCGATGGTGGCCAGTGGGGTCACGCGCAAGCGGCTGCCGGCCGACAACGACGTGGTGTGCACGCTGTCCGACCCGTCCGTGCCGGAGCTGGCCGCGAAGATGGGCACGACCCGCAGCGCGGCGGCCCTGGAGCTGTGGCGGGACCGTATGGAGGGTGCGGTGGTCGCGGTCGGCAACGCCCCGACCGCCCTGTTCCGCCTGCTGGAGATGATCGAGGAGGGCGCCCCGCGCCCGGCCGCCGTCATCGGCGTCCCGGTCGGCTTCGTCGGCGCGGCCGAGTCCAAGGAGGCCCTGGCCGAGCACGCGTCGGGGCTGGAGCACCTGATCGTGCGGGGCCGGCGCGGCGGCAGCGCGATAGCGGCGGCCGCCCTCAACGCCATAGCCAGCGAGGAAGAGTAGTGACCTCCCCAGTGACCGAGAACAACACGGGCGACGGCGTCGGCGTCGGGACCGACACCGTGACCGGAACCGGAACCGGAACCGTGACCGGGACCAGCACTGACACCGCCCCCGCCACCGACACCGGGACCAGCCCCGACACCAGCCCCGGCCCCGGCCCCGGCCCCGGCAAGCTCTACGGCGTCGGACTCGGCCCCGGCGACCCGAACCTCATGACGCTCCGGGCCGTCCAGGCCATCGGCGAGGCCGACGTCATCGCGTACCACAGCGCCCGCCACGGCCGCTCGATCGCCCGATCCATCGCCGCGGCCCACCTGCGCCCCGACCACGTCGAGGAGGCCCTGGTCTACCCCGTCACGACGGAGACCACGGACCACCCGGGCGGCTACCGGGGCGCGTTGGAGGAGTTCTACGAGAAGGCCGCGGCCCGCCTGGCGGCGCACCTGGACGCGGGCCGGACGGTGGCGGTCCTCGCAGAGGGCGACCCGATGTTCTACGGCTCGTACATGCACATGCACAAGCGCCTGGCCGACCGGTACGCCACCGAGGTCGTCCCGGGCGTCACCTCGGTCAGCGCGGCGGCGGCCCGCCTCGGCACCCCCCTCGTCGAAGGCGAGGAGATCCTCACGATCCTGCCCGGCACGCTGCCGGAGGAGGAGCTGACGGCCCGTCTCGCCGCCACGGACACGGCGGTGGTGATGAAGCTGGGGCGTACGTTCCCGGCGGTGCGCGGCGCGTTCGAGGCGTCGGGGCGGCTGGCGGAGGCGCGGTACGTGGAGCGGGCGACGATGGCCGGCGAGCGCACGGGCGACCTGGCGGACATCGACCCGGCGTCGGTCCCGTACTTCTCGGTGGCGGTGCTGCCGAGCCGTGTGGACGCGCCGAGGCCTTCGGCTTCCGCCCGTGGGGAGGTCGTCGTGGTCGGCACAGGCCCGGCGGGCCCGCTGTGGCTGACGCCCGAGACGCGGGGCGCGCTGGCGGCGGCCGACGCGCTGGTCGGCTACACCACCTACCTGGACCGGGTCCCGGTCCGCCCCGGCCAGGCGCGGCACGGCTCGGACAACAAGGTGGAGTCGGAGCGGGCGGAGTTCGCGCTCGACCTGGCCCGCCGGGGCCACCGCGTCGCGGTCGTGTCCGGCGGCGACCCCGGGGTCTTCGCGATGGCGACGGCGGTGCTGGAGGCGGCCTCGCAGGAGGAGTACGCGGACCTTCCCGTACGGGTCCTGCCCGGGGTCACCGCGGCCAACGCGGCGGCGGCGCGCGCCGGCGCACCGTTGGGCCACGACTACGCCACGATCTCCCTCTCGGACCGCCTCAAGCCGTGGGAGGTCATCGCGGAACGCCTGCGCGCGGCGGCCTCGGCGGACCTGGTGCTGGCCCTGTACAACCCGGGCTCCAAGTCCCGTACGTGGCAGGTGGGCAAGGCCCGCGACCTGCTCCTGGAGCACCGCTCCGCGGACACCCCGGTCGTGCTGGCCCGGGACGTGGGCGGCCCGGCGGAGAGCGTACGGACGGTACGGCTGGCGGACGTCGACCCGGCGGAGGTGGACATGCGGACGCTGCTGATCGTGGGCTCGTCGCAGACGCGCTGGGTGCGGCGGGGCGCGTCGGGCCGGTCCATCGTGTGGACGCCGCGCCGCTACCCGGAGGCCTAGAGCATGTCCGGCGGATCAGGACCTAGAGCTTCCGTACGACCCACTCCAGGGCCTCGTCGGGCGTAGGGGCCACCGGTACTCCCTCGGGAACCGGTGGCCGCCGGACCACGACGACGGGAATCCCGGCCTCGCGGGCGGCGGTGAGCTTGGGGGCGGTGGCGTCGCCCCCGCTGTCCTTGGTGACGAGCACGTCGAGGCGGTGGCGCCGGATGAGCGCCCGCTCGCCGTCGAGATCGAACGGCCCCCGGTCCAGCAGGACTTCCATCCTCTGCGGGCAGGGCGGCTCCGGCGCGTCGACGGACCGCACGAGGAACCACAGGGAAGGGAGTTCGGCGAAGGCGGCGAGCCCCATCCGCCCGGTGGTGAGGAAGACCCGCTCACCGAGTGCGGGCAGCAGCCCGGCGGCCTCGGCGAGCGACGCGACAGAGTGCCAGCGGTCACCGTCCTGGGCCACCCAGCCGGGCCGGCGGAGGACGAGCAGAGGAACATGGGCTCGCGCGGCGGCCAGGGCGGCGTTGCGGCTCATGGTGGCGGCGAAGGGGTGGGTGGCATCGACCAGCGCGTCGACCTGATGGTCACGTACCCACTCCGCGAGCCCGTCGGGCCCCCCGAACCCACCGACCCGTACGTCACCGGGCGGCAGTCGGGGAGCGGCCACGCGCCCGGCGAGCGAGGTGGTGACGCGCACGCGCGGGTCACCGGCGAGGCGCTCGGCCAGCAGGCGCGCCTCGGTGGTACCCCCCAGAACAAGAACATGCACAGGCATCGGAACGGACTCTTCTCATGAACGCTGAGGCGCGGGGAACGGCCGGCGGGGCGCGGGCCGCAGCAGGCACCGGACCCGGGGGCGGCCGCGAGGCCCAACTCAAGCACACCGGCCTGCGCCCCGGCTGGACGACCGGTGCCTGTGCGACGGCGGCGACGACGGCCGCGTACACGGCCCTGCTGACCGGCGACTTCCCGGACCCGGTGAGCATCACGCTGCCGAGGGGCCAGACACCGGCGTTCGCGCTGGCGGTGGAGGAGCTGGCGGCCGGGCGGGCGAGCGCCGGGGTGGTGAAGGACGCGGGGGACGACCCGGACGTGACGCACGGGGCGCTGGTGAGGGCGACGGTACGGAGGCTGCCGCCGGGCTCCGGGGTGGTGTTCCGGGCGGGCCCGGGGGTGGGCACGGTGACCCTGCCCGGCCTGCCCCTGGACGTGGGCCAGCCGGCGGTGAACCCGGTGCCGCGCCGGCTGATGCGCGAACACGTGGAGCGGGTGGCGGCGGCGCACGGGGAGCCGGGGGACGTGGAGGTGACGGTCTCGGTGGACCACGGCGAGGAGATCGCCCGCTCGACGTGGAACGGCCGGCTGGGGATCCTGGGCGGCCTGTCGATCCTGGGCACGACGGGGGTGGTCGTCCCGTACTCCTGCTCGGCCTGGATCGACTCGATCCGCCGGGGCGTGGACGTGGCAAGGGCAGCGGGCCTGACGCACGTGGCGGGCTGCACGGGCTCGACGTCGGAGAAGACGGTGGCCGCGGAGTACGGCCTGCCGGACATAGCCCTCCTGGACATGGGCGACTTCGCGGGCGCGGTCCTCAAGTACGTACGCCGCCACCCGATCGCCCGCCTCACGATCTGCGGAGGCTTCGCGAAGCTCTCCAAACTGGCCGCAGGCCACCTGGACCTCCACTCGGCCCGCTCCCAGGTCGACAAGCCCTTCCTGGCGGACCTGGCCCGCGAGGGCGGCGCGGCCGAGGAACTGGCCACCCGGATCGCCACGGCCAACACGGGCCTGGAGGCACTGCGCCTCTGCGAGGCGGCGGGGGTCCCGCTGGGCGACCTGGTGGCGTCGCGAGCCCGCGACGAGGCCCTGGCGGTGCTGCGGGGCGCCCCGGTGGAGGTGGACGTGATCTGCATCGACCGGGCGGGGGTGGTGGTGGGGCGGGGGTAGCCACAGCCCGGGAGCCACCCATCCCTGCCCCTGCCCATATCCGGCTGGCGCGGACCGGCCGACTCGATCTCACCGGTTCTCCGTCGCAAGCCAGCCGGCCAGCCCCACCATCGCCACGCCGGTGAAGGTGTCCAGCAGGCGACGGGACCGGCCGACACCGCCGCCCCGGCGCTTCAGCACCCCGCCGACGGCGGCGTACCCGATCGCGCAGCAGAACTCCACGCCGATATAGGCGGCGCCGAGGACCAACAGGGGCACAGCGACATGCTCGGCGCCGCCGGGCAGGAACTGAGGGAGGAAGACCGCGAAGAGGATGAACGCCTTCGGGTTGGAAGCCGCCACCAGAAACTCCTGCCGAGCCAGAACCCACGCCCCCCGCCCTCCACCGTCCGTCTCCACACTCTCCGTCTCCACCCCCTCCGGCCCCACACTCTCCGTCTCCACCCCCTCCGGCTCCACGCTCTCCGTCTCGACGCCCTCCGTCGCCACCCCCTCCGGCCCCACGCCCTCCGTCGCCGGCCGCACGCTGTCGGACCCCACCGTCCGCCTCTGCCCAGGCCCCGTACGCCAAGCGGTGACGATCGTGCGTGCCCCGAGCCAGAGGAGGTAGGCGACGCCGCACCACTTCACCGCGTTGAACGCCACCGCGGAGGCGGTCAGCACGGCCCCCAGCCCCGCCGCCACAGCCACCACCATGAGGGCGAACGCGGTGAACCGCCCCAGCGTCGCCCCGACCGCGGGCCGCACGCCGTGCCGCAGACCGTTGCGAAAGACGAGCAGCTGGTTGGCGCCGGGCGTCGCGGCCAGCAGTGCGGCGGAAGGAAGAAACGCAGTCCAGGCCAGGTCGTTGATCACGCCCCACCTGTACCCGCTGAAAAGCACCCTTTCTCCCCCGGCGCCCCGCCCGGCCATCGGCGAACGGCTGGGGCGTCCTGTGAGCCTCGCCGAAATCGGTATGGCCGATGCGGAGGCGACGGACGCCACCGTGGGGTTGGATCTCCCGCAGGATCCCGCCGAAGCCATCGGCGTCGCACTTCGTTCTGCGGCTCCGTGAACCGCCGCGACTTCCTTACGACAGGTGCACCCGGCTTCGCCGTGTCCGCGTTCCCTACTCCAGTCACCCGCTGTCTCGTCACCCTCGCCGCCGAGACAGCGCACAACAGCGGCGACCACCAGGTCGGACGCGCGGACCTCGACGAACTCCGCGAGGCCGCCGACGACGCCCGCCGCTGGAACTCCAACTACGGCGGCGGGAGCTGGAAGGCCAACTCCGTCACCGCCTGCCTGCAAGAGCGGGCGGCCCCACTTCTGCGGGACTCCTTCTCCGACCGGGTCGGCCTCCCTGGCAGGTGACGCGAGGGAGAATATAGCGAGGAATGCAAGGCTGAAGCTGGCCCTTCCCCACGGTCTCCTCGACGGCGAGCGCCTTCCTCAAGACCTGTCGGACAGGTGGGCGGCTGGCTTCCCGCAGCCCCGGGCACCTTCTACGCGAGCCGACGTCTCGGAATCCCCACAGGCCGACCGCGCCCTACCCAGCGGCAGATCACTGGTCAGCATCCGGTGTCGCTCCCCGTGCAGGGTTTCAACGGAGCCGCGAGACCGAGGTGTCAGCCTGACGGTCTACGCTGCACTACCGACCAGTGCGTCCTGAAAAGTCGCCACCACCATCACTCGCTGCGGGGGTTGCGGGTAAGAACGTTGCAGGAGAGATCGCTCGAACAAGTTCCCGACCAATAGACACTGAGAGTGACCCTCTATGATAGATCAGCACCGCAGCTCTCCGATCGATCTGCAGCGCCTCAGAGCACATCAGGCTGAACACCGCCTCACTCAGAGCATTTACGTCACCCGACGATCTGCTACCCGATAGGTTCATCCCATGCCTGGCCGCCTGCTAGAACTACACGTCGAGAACTTCCGTAGCCTCCGTGACGTGACCATCCCGCTCGGACCGCTCACGGTCCTGGTAGGCCCTAACGGAGTCGGCAAGTCGAACGTACTCAAAGTGTTCGACTTCCTTGCGGCGATCATTCGGACAGACCTCCAGCCCGCACTGGACGAGCGCGGTGGATTCGATGAGGTCGCATTCTGGGGAGGCGAAAAACCGCCGACCTCGATGGCAATCCGACTTAAGGCAGACTGGACGACACATGCGAGCGTAAAGGCTCCGGACGAATACTCATTGACCATCCGTCGACGGTCTACCCCGGGAAATCGAGACTCCTACACTCTGTCACGCCAAGAGAGCTTTCAGTTCAAGCGCACTCAAGGGCGAGGCCGCCGTATCACTATCTCCGGCGGCGAAGCCCGTGTCGTTGAAAAGAGGGCTGGACGTGAATCCGATGGCGGCAAGTTCGGAATTCAACGGCTGAGCAGTGGACTCTCCACTCTACCTCGCTTGGGACGATCGGATGGTGGCGAAGAAGTGACGAGAGTCGCCGACCGCTTGTCATCCTTCAGAGTTTTCGATGTAGACGTTACGGCTGCCCGCCAGCCGACGCGCACGCACTCCATCAGGTCTGGCAATTTGGAGCCTCACGCCAAGAACCTAGCTGCTTTTCTGATCCAGCTCAGCACCAACGAAGAGCGCTGGGAACAACTCTCGCAAGATGCTCGACGGATTCTCCCACAATTGGAATCCATCGAATTTGAACAGGTCGGAGGATTCGCTGACCGGCTTGCGGTGGTGCTCCGCGAACGCGGTTTGCGTCGGACCACTCCCCTCGCCGATGCATCGTTCGGAACCGTGCGGCTCCTCGGCCTATTGGCCATGCTTTACGATCCACAACCTCCCGCTCTCACATGCGTGGAGGAGATCGACCATGGCCTACACTCGCAAGCTCTTGAACTCATTGTGGAGCGAATGAGAGAGGCATCGGCGCGCACGCAATTCATCGTGGCAACCCATTCACCAGCACTTGTCGACCGGTTGGAGCCTCACGAGTTCATCGTGTGCGACCGTGACGAAAGCGGGGCATCCATCATCCCCGCCCTGACAACGAATGACATCCTGGAAATTGTCGCAGAGACAGGGGACCAGCCACTTGGTGAGCTGTGGTTTTCTGGAGTCCTGGGTGGCGATTTGACAGAGGATGAACTGTGAGTCGCAGGCGGATAGCCAAACCAGCCGACCGGGGGGTCGTTGTGCTTGCAGGAGAGAGTTCAAACGATCGCCGCATGTTAGCCTCCTTCATCAAGGCCGCCCACCCCGCACTTGCCGCCACTGTCACTCTCACCGAGATCACCGACCCTGTGCGGCTACGGAAAAAGTCCGGCACCGAACTTGCAACAGCGGCGAGCATTCTGGTGAACAAAGCACGCGGGAAAGCTCGGCTGAAAGCTGGTGAGTTCATCGGCATCGTCGTCCACGAGGACATGGACGCCTGCCCGGGGCCCACCTATGACACTGCGCGAAATGCCGTTTCAATTGCACTCAAAAAGGCGACAGGAACCTCATCGTCCGTGTATGCGCTTGCGGCTGCAGAGTCAGAGGCATGGCTTCTCCTCTCCCCCGATGCTTTCACACGCTATCACTCTTCGTGGAAAATTCCGGCGGCGTGGCAGGGGAAGGACAGCGGGCGGCGTCAACGACCGAAGGAAGACCTGGAGAACCTACTCACCAGCCCCCGCTTCAGAGAAAGCGATGGACCGGAGATCGCCTCTACTGCGTTGAAAAATGGTCTACTTGCACGCACCAAGGGAAACAATCGTTCCTACCAAGAATTCATTCCAACGCGTCAGCACTCGCCCCGGTCCCGCCCCACCGAATACAGATGGCTGTCCCGGAACTGCTCAGCCCCCAGCGTCCGCCCCACCATGATGACCGCCGTCCTGATCACCCCCGCCGCCTTCACCTGCTCCGCGATCGAGTCCAACGTCCCCCGCAACACGATCTCGTCCGGGCGGGACGCCATCGCGACCACCGCCGCCGGGCAGTCCGCCCCGTAGTGCGGGAGCAGTTCCTCCACCACCCGGTCCACGTAGCGGGCCGCCAGGTGGAGGACGATCAGGGCGCCGCTGCGGCCCAGGGTGGCCAGGTCCTCGCCCTCCGGCATCGCCGTGGCTCGTTGCGCGATGCGGGTCAGGATCACCGTCTGGCCGACCGTCGGGACCGTCAGCTCGCGCTTCAGGGCCGCGGCCGCCGCCGCGAACGCGGGGACGCCGGGGACGACTTCGTACGGGACGCCCGCCTCGTCCAGGCGCTTCATCTGCTCGTTCACCGCGCTGAACACCGACGGGTCGCCCGAGTGCAGCCGCGCCACGTCGTGGCCGTCCGCGTGGGCCCGTACGAGCTCCGCGGTGATCTGCTCGATGTCCAGGTTCGCCGTGTCGATCAGGCGGGCGTCCGGCGGGCATTCCGCCAGCAGCTCCACCGGGACCAGGCTGCCCGCGTACAGGCAGACCGGGCTGGCGGCGAGCAGGCGGGCGCCGCGCACCGTGATCAGGTCGGCCGCGCCGGGGCCCGCGCCGATGAAGTACACCGTCATGTTCGATCTCCTGAGACTGAGGATTTACGTACCGACCACTGCGTCACCGGCATCGCCTGGCGCCAACCCGTGAACCCGCCCACCGGGACCGCGTGCGCGACCGCCAGCCGGGTCAACTCCCCGCCGTACGCCCGGTACCACTCCCCCAGCAGCGCCTCCGACTCCAGCGTCACCGTGTTCGCGACCAGCCGGCCCCCGGGCCTCAGCGCCTCCCAGCACGCGTCCAGCAGGCCCGGTGCCGTCAGGCCGCCGCCGATGAACACCGCGTCCGGCACGCCCAGTTCGGACAGGGACGAGGGGGCCGGGCCCGTGACGACCTGCAAGCCCGGGACTCCCAGGCGGTCCGCGTTCCGCTTGATCCGCTCCGCCCGCACCGGGTCGCGCTCCACGCTCACCGCGCGGCACGTCGGGTGCGCCCGCATCCACTCGATCGCGATCGAGCCCGAGCCGCCGCCGACGTCCCACAGCAGTTCCCCGGGCGCGGGCGCCAGAGTCCCGAGCGTGGCGGCCCTGATGTGGCGCTTGGTGAGCTGGCCGTCGTGCTCGTACGCCTCGTCCGGCAGGCCCGGGACCGTGCCGAGCCGCAGGGCGTCCGCCGAGGCCCGGCAGTCGATCGCGACGACGTTCAGGCGGTCCCCGGGCTCGTGCGCCCAGCTCTCCGCGGTGCCGTCCGCGTACGCCTCCGCCTCGCTGCCCAGCTGTTCCAGGACCCGCATCCGGCTCGGGCCGAAGCCGTGGGCCGTGAGGAGCGCGGCGACCGTGGCCGGTGTGCTCGCGTCCGCGCTCAGGGCCAGCAGCCTGCGGCCCTCGTGCAGGGATGCCGCGAGCCGAGCCACCGGGCGGCCCACCAGCGTCACGACCTCCGTCTCCTCCAGGGGCCAGCCCAGCCGCGCGCAGGCGTACGAGACCGACGACGGGTGCGGCAGCACGTGCAGGCCCTCCGGACCCAGCTCCTCCGCGAGCGCGCGCCCGATCCCGTAGAACATCGGGTCCCCGCTCGCCAGCACCGCGATCCGGCGCTCCCGGTGCTCGGCCAGCAGCCGGGGCACGGCGGGGCGCAGCGGCGACGGCCAGCCCACCCGTACGCCGGCGCACTCCGGCGGAAGCAGCTCCAGCTGGCGCCCCCCGCCGATCAGCACCTCCGCCTCCCGCAGCGCCTCCCGCGCCCCGCCGGACAGCCCGGACCAGCCGTCCGCGCCGATCCCCACGACGGAGACGGGGTGCACGAGCGGAGGAGGGGGAGAGGGAAGGGGAGGAGTGGCAGGCACAGGCGGAAGACCTCGTTCGAGGGAGGTGGTCGTGGGTAGGCGGGCGCAACGTTGCCGAACTTTACTTAACGTCCCGTTCCGACCCCTCCAGCGGGTGAATCCGGGGGTGCGCCCGGAGTGAATCCCGCAAGGAACCGCGCGTCGTGTCGAGAACCCCGGCCCGGCCCCGGCGTCCCCTGTGCAAGCGGAGAAACAGGGAAACGAAGAGCTAGCCGCCAGGAGGCGACGGTCATGAGGTATCTGGTGATGGTCCAGGGCAGCCAGACGGACTACGAGGCGCAGGCCGGCAAGGGGTCACCCGACAGTCCGGCCTGGGACGAGAAGGCCATGCGGGAGATGTTCGCCTACATGGGGAAGATCAACGACGACCTCGCCGAGTCGGGCGAGCTGGTGACCGGGTACGGGCTGCGCGAGCCCGCGCAGGGGCGGGCCGTCAGCCTCGACGCCGAGGGGCGGCCGGTGGTCTCGGACGGCCCGTACAGCGAGACGAAGGAGCTGCTCGCCGGGTTCTGGGTGCTCGACTGCGCGAGCCTGGAGAGGGTGACCGAGATCGCCGTCCGGGTGGCGCGCTGTCCGCAGCCGGCCGGGGCGCCCGAGTACCCGGTGCTCATCCGGACCGTCGACGGCGGGATCGACGACTAGCGGACGGGCCGGGCGCGGGCGGACCGGCTGAGTCCGTAAGGCCACGCACGGCAGGTGCGGCGGTCGCGTTCACTCCCGCTGCCCGAAGAACTCCACCTCCGCCACCGCCGTACGCCGGTCCTCCCCGGACCCGTACGCCGCGTCGACCGTGATCCGCGCCCGTACCGTGTCCGAACCCCGTACGTCGAACGTCTGCTGGCCCGCCTGGTCGCGCAGCCGTAGCGTCCGGCTGGTCTTCTCCCCGTCCTTCGAGGTCAGTTCGACGGTGAGCCGGGCCGGGCGCCCCTGCGTGAGGAACTCGTCCTTGCGCGCCGACGTCCCCGAGAACACCACGATCTTCATCACCCGCACCGGCTGCGCGAAGTCGCACTCCAGGTACTCCCCGACCCCTTCCCCGGTCTTCTCCGGTGCCCAGTAACGGTTGTTGAAGCCGTCGAACGCGGCGGCCGCCGGGTGCTCCCCCGCCTCGCTGGACGCGCGGTACGTGGCGGGCGGCACGGACTCCGGCGTCCCCGTCTCCTGCTTGGCGAAGCCGAACAGCCCCGACAGATGCGGCAGCGCGAACCAGATCCCCACCGCCAGCAGGATCAGCACCACCGGCAGCCCGATCCGCGGCCGCCGCCACCCACGCCTCGGCCGTGTCCCCGCCACGTGCGTCTTCCGGGGCCGGGACCGCCGCCCGCTCAGCAGCCGGCGCCACCACGGCGGGCGGGCGGTGGGGGCGGGGCCGGGGTCCAGGAGGAGGGCGCAGCGGACGCAGAGGGTGCGGTCGGGGGCGTTCTCCGTACGGCAGTTGGGGCAGGTGACCGGCGCGCCGAGGGGCTCGGGGCGTGGCTGCTCGGCGGTGGACGGGCGCCGCCCCGTGTCCGGCCACGCGTCGGGCCCGGGGGCCGGACCGGGCGGGCCCTCGCCGGGGCGGCGGGGGGCGGCTGCCTCCGGTCGTGCGGCGTGGGGGCGGCGGTGCGGCTGTCGCGGGGGCGGCGGTACGGGGGTGGCGGGCGCGGGAGGCTGTACGGGCATCGGCGCAGGTGACGCCACGGGCGTCGGCGCGGGGGGCGTCACGAAGGGGGGCGCGGGGGGCGTGGGGGGCGTGGAGGGCGTCACGGACGGGGGCGCGGGAGGTGTTACGGGAGCTGGCGCGGGCGGAGTTGCGTGCGCGGGCGCACCGGAGGCTGGGGACGGGGGCGTGGGGGGCGTCACAGACGGGGGCGCGTGCGCGGGCGTGCCGGAAGCCCAGGAGGGGGCCGGGGGAGCGCCGGAGGACGGGGACGAGGACGGGGGCGGAGATGAGGGTGGGGACGAGGACGGGGGCGGGGGCGGAGCTACAGGAGGGCGCGCAGGCCCGCCGGAAGCCGGAGCCCCACCCGAAGCCGGACGCCCACCCGAAGCCGGAGGCACACCCCCGGGCCCAGGCCCACCCGAAGCCGCAGGCCCACTCGCCGCCGGAGGCGCGACCGCGCGCCCAGACCCGCCAGAAGCCGCAGGCCCACCAGAAGCAGGCCCCACCACCGGCCCAGCCGCCCCAGAACCCCCAGACGGCCCAGCCACCCCAGGCCCCCCAGGCCCCCCAGACCGACCAGGCCCACCAGGCCCACCAGGCCCACCAGGCCCACCAGGCCCACCAGAAGCAGACCCCCCAGACGCCCCCTCCCCCTCCTCCCACCCCAAAAACGCCTCGCACGCCACGCAGAACTCCCGGCCCCGCACGTTCCGGTGCCCGCACTCCTCACAGATCACCGCGCACCACCTCCCTCACCAGAAGACCCACCACCGGAAGGCCCCTCACCGGAACGCCCACCACCAGAAGGCCCACCACCGGAGCGCCCCCCACCAGAAAGCCCCCCACCAGAAGCCCCCGCATCCAGCAGCTCCAAGGTGAACCCCACGTGCGCCGGGACCTCCGTGCCGATCAGCTCCTCCAGCCGCACCCGGTCCACCGGGCGGCGCCCAGCGCCCCCGCCCGCCCGCACCCGTACGGTCACCCAGGGCCGCGCCCCGCCCGGCAGCGGCGTGCCCGGGTGGACCGACCACGCCGTGCCGCCGCTCTCGACGATCTCCGGTTCCGTACCGGTCTCCAGCCGCAGCGCCTCCGCCAGACCGCCCACCGTCCCGCGCCGGGCGTGCCGGGTCACCGCACCCCGTACCGCCGCCCTCCGCACCCCCGGCGGGCTGTCCTCGTGCGGCTCGACCGCCACCCACTGGGCCAGCCAGTCCAGGAAGTCCTCCGGGGCGCTGCGCGGGTCCAGGTGGGCGGGCAGGTTGTCGATGGAGAGGAGGACGGGGGCGAGGACGTCGTCAAGGGCGGCCAGGAAGCGCTGGAGGAAGTCCTGCTCCAGGTAGACGGCGGGCAGCTGGTCGATCAGGGGGTGCGGGGTCGGCAGCCCGGGGACGCCCTGCCGCGCACCCGTCCCCTCGCCCTCCCCCGCCCCCACCCCCACACTCGTACGCATCGGATCAGGCCCCCCTCACCCGGAGCTGGTGCTCGTAGCTGAAGACCAGCGCGTGCGGGTCCAGCGGGATCTTCGTGGTCGCCTCGGTCCGCTCGCCGGTCACCGGATCGGCCCGGTAGAGCCGTACGTCCTCCACCAGGTCCAGCCCCGGCACCCGCTGGAGCACCGCGAACGCCTCGCCCGACTGGACCGGCCGGCCGAACGGCCAGCCCTCGCCGGCCGGGCCTCCGGTGAGCGGGTTGAAGTACCCGTACAGCGCGGCCAGCGCGGCCTCCCGGACCTTCTCCGCCACCGCCCCACGCTCCGCCTGCACCCGGGCGACGACGGTGACGCCCTGGTAGAACGGCGGCTCGACGACCAGCCGGGCACCGATCGGGCGGCGGGCGTCCAGGTGGCCCGCGATGAGGGAGAGCGTGTGCGGGGGCGGGACCAGCTCGTCGAACTCGATCCGGCCCTGCTCGTCGCTGCGCCCGGCGGGGACGACGAGGAGCCGGACCCCGCCCGCATCACTCGATTCCGCCCCCGTGCCCGTGCCCGAACCCGCTTCCGTACCGGCCCTGATGCAGTGGACCCGGGCCGCGTCCGGGGCGATCTCGCGGGCGAGGAGTTCGTAGTCGTGCGGGACGACCGCCCGGTGCAGGGTGCGCAGGGTCATGGGCCCGCGCACCCGGGCGCTGTCCACGCTCTCCCCGTCCACGCCCCCGAGCGCCGGGCGGCGGTTCTCGACCCGGGCGACGTACGGGATCGAGCTGCGCAGGACGCGGAGGGTGGACCGGGCCACGTTCCCGCGCAGCCCGCCGCCCGTGCGGTAGGAGCGGACCCGGACGGTGGCGCCCTTGACCGGGACGCGGCCGTAGTGGCGTACGGAGCCGTCGCGTTCGCGCACGGCGGGGCCGAACTCGACGCGCCCCGAGTTCGGGTCGAGCGTGACGTGCCGGTCCTCGGGGCCGGAGTGCGCGAAGTCGTCGACCCTGGTCCAGCGGGTGACGTCCGAGCCCGTCACCACATCGGCACCGGCCGGGTCCGTCACCTCGACCACGAACTCCCCCGGCACCACCGGCGGCCGCGCCAGCCGGAACACCTGCCCCGGCACGCCCTCCGCCTGGCCCAGCACCTCATCGGTGACCGTCTCGGAGTGCTCGGCGTGGACGGTCGCGCCGATGGTGAACGCGGTGATGCCCCGTACGACGGGCGGGGCCATGTACGTGGGCTGCCCCGGCTCCGCCTCGATCAGGCGGCACCGCAGCCAGCCGCCCGTCCGGCGCACGACGGCCGCCGGGACATGTGTCCTCGGCAGATGGAGGATCAGTTCACCGGAGCGGTTGAAGCCGCCGGTGTCGTCCTTCTCCACCTCGCAGACCGCCCAACTCGTCCCGTCCCAGGCCTCCCAGAGGATCGGCGGCCGTGCCGGGTCGACGCCGACGCCCTCCACCGTGCAGTCCAGCCGGAGCGCCAGGACGCCTGCGGGGACGGCGGCCGACAGGCCCACGTACAGGCAGTCCCCGGGTGCGGGCGTCGCCCCGAAGACGGGCACGTCCCGGCCGAGCGTCAGCTCCTCGGTCCGGTCGACGGCCTCGCCGGGCGAGGGCCAGGTGGCGAGGTGGGCGAAGGCGCACGGCACGATGGAGAGCGGTTCGGAGGTGGTGAAGACGACCGCCTCCTCCGTCTCCGTACGTACGGTCGCGACCTCCGTGCCGGCGCGTACCAGGACCGGTTCCGGGCGGGGCGCGGAGAGGCGGAACGTCACCTCGGTGTGGGCGGCGGTCGGCGGGTGGAGCTGCACGCCGATCAGGTCGAGGAAGGTCAGATAGCTCTTCTCCGGGACCCGGTTCACCCGGTAGACGAGCTGGTCGACCATGGTCGCGAACGCCTCGATCAGCGTCACCCCGGGGTCGGAGACGTTGTGGTCGGTCCACTCCGGGCAACGCTGCTGGACCAGGCGCTTCGCCTCGTCGACCAGGCCCTGGAAGGTGCGGTCGTCCAGATGCGGGCTGGGCAGGGTCACGCCCTCGCCTCCTCGTGCGGGTGGGGCGGCCTCATGTGCCCGCCTCCTCGGGCAGGCCGGGCAGCCTCAGGTGAGTTGGGCAACCTCATGTGTCCGCCCCCTCATGTGAGTTGGGCGGCCTCATGTGCCCGCCTCCTCGGTCTCGGCCGCGTCCTCCGCGTGCTGCGGGATCACGTAGAAGGGGAAGACGAGGTTGCGCGGGTCGTTCGAGCCGCGCACGGTGTAGCCGATGTCGATGTAGAGGACGCCGTTGTCCGCCTCGTCGAACCGGACGACCACCTCGGCCACCTCGATCCGGGGCTCCCACCGCTCCAGCGCCAGCCTCACCTCGTACGCGAGCTGCCCGGCGGTCCCCGCGTCCGCCGGGGCGAACACGTAGTCGTTCACCGCGCACCCGAACTCCGGCCGCATCGGCCGCTCCCCCGGCGAGGTCGCCAGGATCAGCCGGATCGACTCCTCCAGCTCGTGCTCGCCGCGCACCAGGGCGATCGACCCGGTGGCGTCCGTACGCGGCGGGAACGCCCACCCCGCGCCGATGAACTGCTGTCCCATGGGTCCGGCTCACCTTCCGATCAGTACCGTCGCGCAGCCGGCCACCACCGGGGAGCCGCATCCCGCCAGGTCCCCGACGCGGGCGGCCGGCTGCCCGCCGATGTGGACCGTGGAGCTGCCCGGCGGAGCGATGGCGGACGGCGGGTGGGCGGCGGGCGAGGAGCACACGTGGGCGGTGCCGACGGTGGCGGCGGGCCGCCCGCCGATGAGCACGGACGGCACTCCGGGCGGGGCGACCGTGCCGGGATGGCCGGTGGGGTCGCCGACCCGGGCGGCGGGGGCTGCTGGGGACATGTGCCACGCTCCTCTCGTCACCTGGCCGCTATGGCCGATTCGACCTCAATTGAGCTTCACCATCGGCGCGTTGATGTTCACCGAACCGCCGCTCCTGACCTCCGTACGCCGGGTGCCGTCGACCGTGACCTCACCGCCCCGCACCTCCACCGAACCGTCCGTGGAGACCCCGACCGCGCCGTTACCGCCGTCCAGGGAGATGCCCTGGCGTGCGGTCAACGTGACGCTGTCGCCGCCCAGTTCGAGCGCCCCGCGCCCCGCGTCCAGGGCGACCCCGTCGGCCGCCCGGATGGAGACCTGCTCCGTCGCCTCGATGGTCACGCTGCCGTCACTGTTGATGACGATCGCGCCGCCCTTGCGGTCCAGGTCGATGGTGAGCTTGCCGTCGCCGGTCCGGAGCCGGATGCCCTGCGGGCCGTTCGCCGCGTCGAGCAGCTCCAGCTGGTTCCCGCTCCTGGAGGCGAAGGCGCGCCGGTTGACCGCGCCGCTGGTGGGGTCGACGAGGTCGCCACCGCCCTCGCCCCCGGCAGCACCGACAGCGCCTGAGGCACCCGAAGCACCTGGGACTCCTGGGACGACTGGGGCGCCCGGCGCGCCTGAAGCACCGGCAGCACCGGCAGCACCGGAGGAACCCCCGCCCGGCCGGTCCTGCCCGTTGTAGAGCCCGGCCAGCACGTACGGCCGGTCCAGATGCCCGTGCTCGAAGCCGACCAGCACCTCGTCGCCCACCTCCGGGATGAACGCCTCGCCACCCCCCGTACCGCCGGACTGGGCCGTACGCGCCCAGTCGCTCGCGTACTCGTCGGACAGCCACGGAAAGCGGACCTTGACCCGGCCCGACCCCTCCGGGTCCTGGGTGTCGGTCACGGTCCCGCTGACCAGCCCCGCACACCGCGAACCACCAGCAGGGGAAACGGAGTTGGTCAGCCCGAACAGGGACCGCTCCTGCTGCCCCGACACGGTGATCCACGTCTCGTACCCGCGTACGGCGTCGAAGACATGGCGCGAGGTCGTCACCGTGTACCGGCCCTCGAAAGGCGCGCCCACCGCGTTCAGCGCCACCGCGCTGCCCGCCCGCACCTCCGGATTCCCCCGGATCACCGCCTCCAGCTCCGCGAACGACCCGGCGATCCGCTCCGCCAGGGCCTTCGCCGCCTGGTCGACCTGCGCCTGCGTCCCGTACGCCGCATCGGTCACCACGAACCGGGCCTCACCGAAGGGGGCCGACACCTCCGCCGCCGTCACCCCCAGCTCCAGCGTCGCCGACGTACCCGCCGGGGCCCGGCCCACCAGGGGCTGCTTCGCCTGGACGTCCCAGCCGCGCACCTCCACCTCCGAGACCTGCTCGGCGGCGGAGACCCCGGCCCGGCAGCGCAGCAGGTTGCTCCCCAACTCCAGGACGAGCGGGTCGCGTTCGGCGCGCGCCGAGGTGTCGGGGGCACCGCCCGCGTCGGCCGGCTTGGTGATGTGGAGCTGCCCGTCCCGTACGTACGCCTGCGCGCCCGCCTCCTCCGCGAGGCCGCGCACGAACTCCCAGTCGGTGATGTTGGGTTGGGCGATGTGCTCCAGTACGGGCCCGGCGATGTCGACCGGCCCCGGCTTCAGCCCGGCACGCTGGGCGACCTGGCCGCAGATGTCGGCGAGGGTCATGTTCTGGTAGCTGGCCACCCGGCGCCCCCGGAACAGCCTGTGCGACTCGTCGAGCCCGCGTACGACGGTGAACGTGCCGGTCTCGTCCAGCTCGACCTCCAGCGCCGTGACCACCCCCTCCAGCAGCGGCGCCGGGGCCGTACCACCGCCCGCGCGGGCCAGCAGCCGGGCCTCGGTGCCGATCTTCAGCCCGGCCTGCTCCAGGAGCACCCGGTCCGGGTCCCGGAACCGCAGGAGGAACAGGTCGGGGAGCGTACGGCTGTCGTCGACATAGCCCTCGACCAGCGTGTTCACGAACTTCGCGGGCAGCGGCGTACCGCCGAACTCGACCACCAGCGCGGTGGAGACCCCCTGCTGCGCCATCAGCCGCGCCCCTTCCCCGGTGCCGGCTCGCGCTCCCGGCCCGCCGCGTCCTTCAGCCGGACGAGCTCGTCCAGGGCGGGCAGCAGAAGCTGGGTGCCGGGGGCGAGCCGCATCGGGTCGTCGATCCCGTTCGCCTCGGCGATGACCCGCCAGGCCCCGGCGTCCCCGTACTCCCGGTGGGCCAGCGAGGGCAGCGAGTCGCCGGAGCCGACGCGGTGGACACGTCGGGCGGCCAGGGCGCCCGAGGTCGGGTTCTGGCCCGGGGTCTCGCCGCTGATCTCCTCCATCGTGACCTGGCAGACGGCCCGGATCGGCACGCCCGAGGTCGTGAACAGGGTGTATTTGGCAGCGACTTGGCTCACATATCCGGGAAAGCCGGTCAGCCCTCCCCAGTGGAAGACCACCCACGGCGGGGACGAACGCTGCTGCTGGCGCGTCTCGTCCGTCGGCACGCAGCACGCGAAGAGTTGCTCCACCGCCGTGACGACCCGGGTGTCCTGGGTGTCGCTGGCGTCGAAGAACATCTCCACGGTGAGCTTGCTGGGCTGCGAACCCTGGTACTCCGGCGGCCCCGAACTCTTCGCCCCCTTCGCCGGGCTCCGCTTCCAGGAGGCCGCCTTGGTGAGGCTCAACTCCTTGGGGTTGAACTGGAAGTCGATCCGCCCACACGGCCCGCCCGGCGTGAGCCCGCCCCCGGTCGGCGGGGTCCGCAGCTCCAGGTAGGCATGCTCCAGCTTGGGCCGCGCGGAGCCGCCCTTCGCCGCCGAGGCCACCCCCGACGTACCGGCCGCGCTGAACGCGATGGGACCCGCACCGCTCATCGCGCTCAGCCCTCCATCACGTAACCGTGGTGGGCGATCTCGATGGTCTCCATCGCGACCTTGGGCGACTCGGGCGTGAAGGACGGCCCGGTCCAGCGCACGGGGACGACCTCCAACAGCCCCCACTGGGCGACCTTTTGACCATCACCCGTACGCGCCTCGATGTGCGCGGTCTTCCGGCTGAACCCGGTCGTCATCGTGGCGAACCAGCGCGCCACCTTCTCCGTCTCCCTGGTCAGCGGCCTCGACAGCTTCACGTTCGAATACTTCAGCCGGGTCGGCAGCTGCCACAGATGCCCGTTGTTGCCGCCCTCCTCACGCGTTTCGAGGACCACCTCGCAGCCGAGGCCCTCGCAGGTGTTGAACGACCCGAGCTCGATGTCGTCGATGGTCACGACGAAGCAGACGCTGACGGCGGGGTCGCTGTCCTGGGCGGTGGCCATGACACGTACCTCTCAGTTGATCAGTGACGGGTGTTGATGAGGAACCCGGCGCGTTCGCGCTCCAGCCGGAGGTCGTTCTTGAGGAGCCGGCTGAGCGGGGCGTACAGGGCCCGGACCAGCTCGTCGGTGACCGGCGGCCCCTGACCGCCGTCCTTCGCCGGACCCGCGCCGCTGTACGCTTCCGCCTCCGTCACGGAGTCGCCGTCGGGTACGGGATCGGGTTCGGGTTCCGTCTCCGTTACGGGGTCGGGTTCGGGCGGCGGCGGCTCCTCGGCGAGTTCGGCGGCACGCTGGACGACCGGCCGGGAGGTCCCGGTGGGGGGCGAGGACGTCCCGGGGAAAGGCGGGGAGGCCCCGGCGAAGGGCGGGGACCCGAAGACCACGCTGCCGTCGGCCATCCGCTGGGCGACCCCGGCGGCCACCGCCACGGCCCCAGCCGAGGGGATCCCGCGCACACTGCCGGAACCCAGCCCCGGGGGCCGCGCGACCGAGGCGGGCACCGGAGGCCCTCCGACCGCCTGCCGCTGAAGGGGCGAGGGGGGCCTGCCGGCGGGGGCGGACGAGGGGGGCGCGGGCCCCAGGGAGACCCCGGGGCCGGACCCGGAGCCCGTGCCCCTCCCCGTACCGATGTCCGCCGCCTCGGCCCACCGGACCGGGACGCCCTCGGGGGGCGAGGCGGCGGGCGGGGACGAGTGCGGCGCGGGCCCTGCGGCACGCTGTACGTCGACGTTCTGCGGGACCAGGGGCCGGTCGCCCAGCAGGGGGGCGTGGGGCCCGGCGCCGGCCGACGCGGGCGGGGCGGGGGCGAAGCCGGAGGGGCCGGAAGAGCCGGACGGGCCGGAGGGGTCAAAGGGGCCGGACGGGCCGGAGGGGGTGGACGAACCGGAGGGGACGACCGATCGCTGGACGGGCCCCCCGGCGGCAACACCAGCGGCAGCCCCGACGTCACCGGCCGCCACAGGCCCGCCCTCGCGAGGCCCGCCCGAGCTGCCCCCCGCATCGGGAGACCTCTGTGCCACGTCCCCCATCAACGGGTCGTCACCGAGCAGAGGAGCCGTGGGCTCGTCGGCTCCCCCTGCCCGCCCGGCATCGGAAAGGTCAGAAGCAGCCGGGCCGGCATCGGGAACCGGGCCACCGGAGGAAGGCACGGCAGGAACAACAGGACTGGCAGGGCCGACAGGGCCGACAGGAACATCCGGCCCGGCAGAAGCAGGCTCAGCGGCGGCGGCAGGCCCTTCCCCGGTCGCGGCCCGGCGCTGAGCGGTCGGCGGCAGACCGGGCAGCGGCGCACCGAGCCCAGGCACCCGCCGGGGCCGCTCCCCCGCCGGAGGCATGGCAGCCCGCTGGACGCCGACACTTCCAGAGGCGTCCTGGGCGGGCGGCGGGACCGGAGCAGGGGGCTCCGCCACCACGGGCCGCTCACCCACCAGACGCCGTACGGGCAACGCGTCCACGCCCCCGAGACCGCTCTCCGCCCCAGCGGCGGACGTCATGGCCGAGCCCTCATCCCCGTACAGACGCTGTACGGGTACGGGTACGGGTTCGAATGCGGAGACAGGTACAGACACGGACCCCGCCCCCGCCCCGGACGCATCCGGCACGCGCGCGCGTACGGACTCGGGACCGGCCCCCCGCCCGAAGTGGGTCACCGCCCCCCGCGACGGCATCTCCACCGACCGCTGAGCCGGGACCGGCGGCGGTGGCGAGGGGGCCGCCGGAGCACCGACCCCGTGGACGAGCCCGCTCGGCGCGTCAGGGCTCACCAGATGCCCGAGCGGCCTCCCGAGCGCGGTGTCCTGCCGGGTGGCGAGGGAAGCCTCGAACTCCACCGGCTGCACCGTCAGTTGCTGACCGGACACCACCCGCCGGAGAGGCTCCAGCCGGTTCACATCAACCCGGTCACCACGATCGACCGCCACCGCGGGCGCGGACGCGGACGCGGGCACATCGCCGGAGCGAGAGCCGCCGCCACGGCCACCCCGCAGCCAGGACATCAACCCCATGGATCCTCGCCCCTCCCCTGCACGATAGAACTCACACGCCCGCCGGCTACTGCCCGTTGAGGCGGGCGACCTGGGCGACGAACTTCAGGCGCTCCGGATGTTCCAGGTCCAGCAGGTCGTCCAGCGGCCAGTGGAAGTGGTAGGCGAGGTACGCGACCTCCTCGTAGAGCAGGTCGGCCGCGTACGTCACGATTCCCCCAGGCGGCCACCGGCGAGGTTCACCGCGAACTCCTCGTCGCACGACGGACAGGTGACGGCGGCGCGGGTGTGACCCTCGGCGTTGACGCGCCGGTAGAAGTCCTGGAGGAAGGCCAGGTCCGACGCGAACAGGTCCTCGATGATCCCCGGGTGGATGTCCTCCACCGTGCCGATGCGCGTGACGACCCGGGAGATGAGAACCACCGACAGATAGGCCGAGTTCTCCCTCACCCGGTCGTCCCGCAGGGGGACCAGCTCGTCGCGGGCGGTGGCGAGGCGCATGACGCCCGTACGGTGGACGGTCCCGGACTCGTCGACGTACCCACGCGGCAGCTCGAACCCGAACTCCGTACGCAGCGGCTCCTGTTGCCGTACGCCACCACCTCGCCCGGCCTCGGCCTGCTCCGGGCTCTGGAACTGAACCGACCGGCGCATCAGTCGAGTTCCATGCTCTCGTAGGTGATCGCCAGCTTCTCCGTCAGCACCGACGTGTCACCGGCCTTGAGTGTGCCGATCTCCAGGGACTTCGGCCAGGCGTTGATGAGCTTGTAGCGCTTGATGGGCAGGCCCTCGTAGTCGTAGACGATGACGGCGCCGTTGCGGCGGGCGTTCGTCATGCGGCCGAACCGTGAGTCCTTGATCCAGCGCTCGAAGCTGTTGTCCTCGGTGAGCCCGCGCGTCACGGTGACCTCACCGGCCTTGGGGCGGCCCGGCAGCTTCTTGATGGCGTACTTGCCGTCGGCGGTGTTCTGCTTCAGCTCGATGACGTCCTGCTCCATCTTCAGACCACTGACCTCGGTGATCTGCTTGATGATGACGCTGTCGAATTCGAGGCCGAAGGAATGCCCGACGGAACTGTCGAGATCGGGAAGTGGCACAGCAGACTCCTTACGCCAGGCTCAGGAACGGGCTGTCGAGTGCGCTGCCGAACACGCGGTCACTCATCGGTGACGAACGGACTGTCACTCATCGGTGCCGAACGGGCTGTCACTCGTCGACGCCGAACAGCGGGTCACTCGTCGATGCCACCGCTGCCACCGCCGCCGCCGGTCAACTGGGAGAGCCGGAACACGACGAACTCGGCCGGTTTGACGGGGGCGACCCCGATCTCGCAGATGACCTGGCCGGCGTCGATGCTCTCGGGCGGGTTGGTCTCGCGGTCGCACTTCACGTAGAACGCCTCCTCGGGCGTCAGACCGAACAGCGACCCCTTGCGCCACTCGTTGACCAGGAACGCCGAGACCGTGCGCCGGACACGGGCCCAGAGCGCGTCGTCGTTGGGCTCGAAGACCACCCACTGGGTACCGGCGAGGATCGACTCCTCCAGGTAGTTGAAGAGTCGGCGGACGTTCAGGTACCGCCACGCCGGATCGGAGGCGAGCGTGCGCGCGCCCCACACCCGGATGCCGCGCCCGGGGAAGGACCGGATGCAGTTCAGCCCGATCGGGTTGAGCAGGTCGTGCTCGCCCTTGGTGAGCTGGGTCGCCAGCGCGACGGCTCCGCGTACGACCTCGTTGGCGGGGGCCTTGTGCACCCCGCGCGAGTCGTCGTTGCGGGCCCACACCCCGGCGATGTGCCCACTGGGCGGTACGAGGGTGGCGCGGCCGGAGGCGGGGTCGGCGACGCTGATCCACGGGTAGTAGAGGGTGGCGTACTTGGAGTCGAAGTTGGCCTGCTCGGTGCGCCAGCCGCGGATCTGCTGCGGGGTGAAGCCGGGTGGCGGGTCGAGGATCGCGACGCGGTCGCCCATCAACTCGCAGTGGGCGATGAGCCCTTGCTGGACCGCGATCACCGACTCCAGGTCCAGCAGCCCACGCTCGTACGCGCTCATCAGGTCCGGGACCGCGACCATGGTGACCTCTTCGACCGCTTCCAGGCCGCCGAGCCCGGTGCGGCGGTCGGTGTCACCGACGTACGCCTCCGGGGCCAGCGCACCGGCGCTGCCGGCGGCCGGGGCGGCGGGGGCGAGGGTGACGGCCTGCGGCTCGGGCGGGGCGGGGGCGGCGCCGCGCCCCGACTCCCGTACCTCGATCAGCTCGGAGCGGGCGTTGACGCGGGTGGCGACGTTCTCCTTGCTGCGCTTGGTGGTGACGGAGGGGTACGTCTCCGCGACCTGGCCGTCCCGCTTCACGATGAACTGGAAGACGTCGGCGGGCGGGTCGTCGCCCTCCACCGGAAGCACTTCCACCGTGATCTCGCCGGTCACGCCCGGCCGGGGACGCACGGCGTACGGCCCGACCTGGACCTCGGCTCCGGCGGGCAGCTCACCGGTAGGGTCCGCGCCCTCCCCGTCCGTGGCGGGGGCGTCGCCGATGCGTACGACGTAACAGATGCCGCCGCCGTTGGCGAAGAAGCCGTAGACGGAGGAGGCGAGGTAGGCGCCGTCGACGAAGTCGCCGAACGTGGCGACGAACTGGCTCCAGTTGGTGATCAGCGTCGGCTCGTCGAGCGGCCCCTTCTGGGCGAAGCCGACGAAGGCGGCGACCGAGGTGCCCACCCCTTCGATCGGCCGGGATCCGGACTCGACCTCTTCGACGTAGACGCCGGGGGACAGGTACGACGGCATAGGGCCCTCTCCTCGACACGCTCCTGGCTGAACGGCGATGCACTGACGCGACGGACTGATGTGACGTACTGACTCACTGGCTCACTGACGCCCTGACGCGATCCGCTGACCGCTGGCTACTGGACGCTGGCTGCTGGCTGCTGGCTGCTGGGCGCTGTTCCCCCGGCGGGCAAGGTGACCGCCCGGCGGACGCACGCAATCGACGCGGGTAATTCTCGCCACCGCGTCGATCACCGGGAACGGACACACGGCCGCCCTGCCGCGCATCGAGGGCTGCCCGAAGAGGCAACCCGACAGCTCCGACCGGCCCGCCCCGCCCTGCCCGGGAGGCGGCCCGCCCGCGCTCGGTACGGCCACCGCGTCCCCGCCACTGTGGCTGGCAGGCACCACGGTCCGGGCAGATCCATGGCTGGCGGGAGGGGCGGGAGGGGCGCATGAAGGCGGTACCGGAGAAGCCTTCCACCGCGCCGACGCACCACGACGCCCCGCGCCGCACCGACACCGCGAGCACCGAGGCGACGACAACCGAGACACCGGCACCGGCCCGGGGGCGGGCCGCCGCCCCCGACCGCCGCTCCGTCCAGCGCTTGCAGCGCATGGCCGGCAATGCGGCGGTCTCCCGCCTGGTCGCCCAGCGCTACACCGCCCCCGTCAAACCGGCCCCCGCCCAGTCCGCCCGCTTCCGAGGCGTGAAGGCGGACGTGGCGGTGAAGAAGACCAGGCTCGCCGCGCATGCCCCGGCGGTGGCGGAGTCGAAGGCCTCCCAGGACGCGGCGGTGGCCCCGCCCGACGACAAGGAAGCCCAGGGCAAAGCGGCCAACGCCGAGAAGATGAACGCCGCGAAGCCCGGGGAGTTCGACAAGAAGGCCTTCGTCGACGCGGTGAACAAGGCGATCGACGCGCAGGCCCCCAAGAACCTCGACGAGGCCGACAAGTTCGCCAAGTCCGGCAAGGCCGACCAGGTCAGAGCCGAAGTCGACGGCAAAGTCACCGACGGCAAGGATGCCTCGGCCAAGGACATCGAGACGGCGACGAAGGCCCCGCCCGACACGTCCGCCGCCCAGGACAAGGACGTCACCCCCCTCACCCCCGACCAGCCGCCCGCCACCCCCGGCGCCCCCTCCGCCACGGACGCGGTCCCGGAGAAGCAGCCGGCGGCGGTCACGGACTTCTCCGAGGGCCCGGCCGCCAACGACAAGGCGCTGGCGGACGCGGAGGTCACCGAGGAGCAGCTCGCCAAGGGCAACGAGCCGGAGTTCACCGAGGCGCTGTCGGCGAAGAAGACCGCCGAGACGGACTCCGAGAAGGCCCCCGCGAAGGGGAGGTCGGCCGAGGACCAGCAACTGTCGGCGGCCAAGGCGAACGCGGCGGCCTCCGGCGCCCAGGCGATGACAGCACTGTCAGCGACCCGGTCCTCGGCCGGGAAACAGGTCGACGGCGGCAAGAACGACACGAAGTCCAAGGACGAGAAGAAGCGCGCCGAGGTCACGGCCAAGCTCCAGAAGGTCTACGACTCCACGAAGAAGGACGTGGAGGAGACGCTGTCCGGCCTGGACAAGAAGGTCGACACGGCGTTCACGTCCGGGGAGAAGTCGGCCCGGGACGCGTTCACGGCGGACCACAAGAGCCGCATGAAGAAGTACAAGGACAAGCGGTACTCCGGCGCCCGGGGCAAGCTCCGCTGGGCCAAGGACAAGTTCACCGGCCTCCCGAAGGAGGCGAACGACCTCTACCAGGAGTCCCGCAAGCTCTACGTCTCCCGTATGCAGACGGTGATCTCCTCGGTCGCCGACCTCATCGGCGCCGAACTCGGCAAGGCCAAGTCCCGCATAGCCAAGGGCCGCACAGAACTGAAGGCCGAGGTCGACAAACTCCCCGCGGACCTGCGCCAGTTCGGCGAGGAAGCGGCAAAGGACTTCGCGGGCAAATTCGACGACCTGGAAACAACGGTCAACGAGAAGTCCGAACAACTGGTCCAGGACCTGGCCTCGAAGTACACCGCCGCCCTCAACAAGATCGACGAGGAGATCACCAGGCTCCAGGAGGCCAACAAGGGCCTGATCGACAAGGCGAAGGACGCCATCGCCGGAGCCATCAAGACGATCAACGAGCTGAAGAACCTGCTCCTGGGCATCCTCGCCAAAGCCGCCTCCGCGATCATGAAGATCATCAAGGACCCCATCGGCTTCCTGGGCAACCTGGTGACAGCCGTCGGCGCGGGCCTGAACCTCTTCATCACCAACATCGCCGACCACCTGAAGACCGGCGTCGTCTCCTGGCTCCTGGGCACAGCGGTCAA
The DNA here is from genome assembly GCF_040703535.1 of Streptomyces sp. NPDC007346. Classification (NCBI taxonomy): domain Bacteria; kingdom Bacillati; phylum Actinomycetota; class Actinomycetes; order Kitasatosporales; family Streptomycetaceae; genus Streptomyces; species Streptomyces sp. NPDC007346. The sequence continues at coordinate 104,007 of NZ_JBEYKR010000004.1, read as the reverse complement.
GGCGGGCCTGGACCTTCCGGCCAGGTTCGACCTCAAGGGCATCATCCAGCTCATCGGGACCCTCCTGGGCCTGACCTGGGCCAACATCCGCACCCGCGTCACCCGCAAGGGCGTCCCGGAGCAGGCGATGAGCACGGTCGAGACGTCCGTCCCGGTAGCCGGCTCCCTCGCCCGCGAGGGCCCGGCGGGCGCGGTCAAGGAGATCCAGGCCGAGACGGGCGACCTCAAGGCCACCATCCTCAGCAAACTCACGACCTACCTGATCCCCACCGTCCTCATCGCGGGCATCACCTGGATCATCTCCCTGCTCAACCCCGCCTCGGCCTTCGTCCGCGCGGTAAAGGGAATTATCGACATCGTCACGTTCATCGTGACCCAGGGCGCCCAGATCGTGGACTTCGTCAACGCGGTCCTGGACGCGGTCATCGCCATAGCCAACGGCGGCCAGGCCGGCGTCCCCAAACTCATCGAAACCGCCCTCGCCACCAGCGTCCCCCTCCTCATCGGCTTCCTCGCCGCCCTGCTGGGCATCGGCGGCCTCGCCAACAAGGTCAAGTCGGTCTTCCAGTCGGTCTCACGCCCGGTGACCCGGGCCATCGACAAGATCGTCGACTTCATCGCCAAGAAGGGCAAGGCGCTCTGGCAGAAGCTCAGAAGAAACAAGGGCGATAAGAAGCAGTCTTCACGCAAATCCGATTCCTCCGGCGAGTCGAAGAAAAGCCTTGACGTGAAGCGACAGGCCCGCAAGTTGCTCATCGAACCCACTTCGGCGCCGTTCGCCAAGCAGAGCGAACTGGATGACGTCATAGCCGGGATCGCCGCTCGACTCCGCCCTAAGGGGCTGAAATCTCTTCATGCCGAATATCCTGCCGACCGCACAGGCGAGATAGAAATTATCGCGAAAGCCAGCCCGCAAAGCACGGCAGGAAAAGCGCTTATACCCAATATAGACGTTCACCTTCCAGAATACGGAAAGCTGTTCGCCGGACAGCTGAAAGAACACTGGTGGAAATCCCAACTCGATGAGACGTCGGCCTGGGGATCGAGCAGCGCGCTGGACGGCTTCGAAACGAAGGCGATAGAGCACCTGGAGAAGGAATCGACCCACAAAAACTTGCTGGGCTACTTCACTCCATCCTTGAATGGTGGAATCACCAGGAAAATGGGAGCAAATGCAGAATCCTTTAAACGGTACGCACTGCACACTTTAGACCCCACCCCCACCCACTCAACCCGATCTGCCTTTTATGAGAAGGCAGGGAAAGGGGCAGTGAGCAAACTAAAAAAGAATGCCAAGGCAGAGGTCAAGAGGAATTCTGACCTTAATGCGAAACTAAAGGCCCTGGCTTTCAGCGAGGACAGTCAGTACGGCAGGTTCTCTTCCCTGCCCACGCCAAAACGTGAGGCGGACCCAAAACTTAAGGCCGCAGCTGGCGGCGGGAAGCTCCTGAAGTTCCTCAAGGGCATGGCAGAATCTGACGAGTCAGGTGGCGTTACCATTACAGACCTCAAACGTCTCTGGGATGAGCCTGGCCCCGGAGAAAACCCTCACCGAAAGTGGCTGAAAGGAGAGTTTCGCAACCTTCAGGACGGGCACCATGAATGGATACCGACCAATCTCATGATTAATATTCTAGAAGCAGATATGAGCCGAGGGAAGGTTGGAAAACCACATGTTTGGATAGAATTACAGCACGCCTTACGGTCGCTCACGACCGACGTCATTTGGGAGGTGCGCCTGACCGACAGCGTAGAAGTAGTAGAAAGTCACGACATGGACGCACACGTGGGCGCATTTATGACGCAAGACGGAAACCCCATATTCAATGGTCGCGACAAAAAGTGGCATGACAGCCTGCGAGTTTACTTCACCGACTTTATGGGCAACAACCCGAACGCCGAGCCCGTAGATTTCCTCGAGAAGCTACGCGCACTTTTGGAAGATGGAAAGCTCATGTGGGACGGGGACACCTCAGATTTCTCCGCGGACCAGAAGAAGCTGAAGATTATCGCGACTTACAAGTCCCTGATGATCGAGCCAAATCGAGTTGGGGAGAGTAATCAGCAGCAGAAGCCCTTTGACATCGAGGAACTGGGTACGGCGCAGGAAGCGGCCTACAATCGCGTCCGCGACACACTAGACCGACTCATAAAAAACCACGCTACGTGATCTAAGGAAATTGCATGAGCGCCACTCTGGATCCCGCTCTTCGCAAGTCACTGGAACGCGCTGTTGGACACGATGAACCTTTCACCGATGAGGAGTGCAAAAATGTCACAGATCTGCATGTTCGTCACGCTCGAAGTCTCTACGGCCTGAGGAAGTTCGGTGGCCTGGAAGTTCTGACCTTGGTTGCGTGCGATCCAGTAGATCTGTCTCAGGCCGCTGGCCTGAAAATGTTGAGTTCTTTGAATGTCAGGGACAGCGGATTAAGATCGGTCGCAGATATACCTGGTCTCCCTCTTATCAGCTGCTATGCTCCCCGGAACTTTATTACCGACATCACGCCGCTCATGGGGGCATCACGGCTCAGCAATCTGGACCTCACGGGGAACCCGCTATCCGAACACTCGTACAGAGAACTCGTGCCCCGCCTGGCTGAAGAGGGGTGTCGTGTGCTGGTATCCGATGAACTGGAATGGAAGCTCACCCATCACTTGCACAAACAAGGCGTTCCCGTGTCTTGCTACAGGAAGCGTGAAGATTATCGTCTGTGCCGACCAGGATTAGAGATTACGGATTCACCGGAGTATGCACACCCTGTTATCCAAAGGAGCGACGTGACGTCGTTGCTCTCCGGGGACCCTCATAGAGTTCACATTTACTTCGAAGATGAGGGCCTGGTACCCTTCGCCTAATTTTTTCCAAAGGTAGCTTTCTCCGAGGCGGCAGCTTCACTGAGCGAGCCGCTCGGCCCGTACGTCATGGACGTGCCCCTGTGCACCGCCACCGAGCGGAAGCAGACCCGGTCGCGCAGTGCGTGTATGCGTGCCGCTTCTCTATGCTAGTAAAACTATTAGAATGATTCCATGAGCGACAACGTCACCTACAGGCCCGGCGAAGGCCCCACCGCCAACGTCTCCGTCAGCCTGCACTCGGGCAACATCGCCGCCGTCCGCGCGCGCGTCGGTAAGCGGGGGTTCTCCGCCTACGTGGACGCCGCCGTGCAGCGGCAGATCGAGCGGGACAACCTGGCCGAGCTGACCGCCGCGCACGAGGCTGAGCATGGCGCCTTCAGCCAGGCCGAGATCGACGCCGCCCGTGCTCTGCTGCGCGGAGACGCCGATGGCGGCGTGGGGAGCGCGGCTTGATGAACCGGTCGGGCACCCTCGTCCTGGACAGCGAGGGGCTCTCCAAGGTGGTGGCCGACGACCGCCAGGTCATGGCCTTGGTGCGCGGGGCCGAGAAGGAGGACATGCGGGTCGTGACCAGCATCCTCACCCTCATCGAGGCCCACCACGCGCGGGTGAACTCCGCCCGCTTCAACTGGGCCGTGTCCCGGCTGAACGTGGAGCCGGTCAGTGAGGAGATCGGGCGCACCGCGATGGCCCTGCTTCTCGACGCCGGCCTTCATGGGCACAAGTACGCGATCGATGCCGTGGTCGCCGCCACCGCGCTCCACGCCCCGAAGCCGGCCGTCGTGCTGACCTCCGATCCCGAGGATTTGGCGATGCTCTGCGGTGACCGGGTGCGGATCGTCAAGGTCTGACCGCCACCCTTACGACACCAGCCCCAGATACGGCCCGAACTCCGAGGCCAGTGTCAGCCGGCCCAGCTTCTGGTACTCCCGCTGGATCGCGTGGATCACCGTCTCCATCGTCACCGCGTCGCCCGTGTCCGCCGCCAGGTACGCGGCCGTCACCGCGATCGAGCGGATGTTGCCGCCCGCCAGCTCGAAGTTCTCGGCGCAGAAGGGGAGGTCGAGGTCGGTGCCCCGGGGGAGGGTCGGGCCCAGGCAGCGGTCCCAGAGGAGGAGGCGTTGGTCGGGGTCCGGGACCGGGAAGTCGATGACCAGGTCCAGGCGGCGGGTGAAGGCGTCGTCCAGGTTGGCGCGGAGGTTGGTGGCGAGGATGGCCAGGCCGTCGAAGGACTCCATGCGTTGCAGGAGGTACGCGCTCTCCACGTTGGCGTAGCGGTCGTGGGCGTCCTTCACGTCCGAGCGCTTGCCGAAGATCGCGTCCGCCTCGTCGAAGAGCAGTACGCCGTTCACCCCGGCCGCCTCCGTGAAGATGCGCTCCAGGTTCTTCTCCGTCTCGCCCACGTACTTGTCGATCACCGTCGCCAGGTCGACCGTGTACAGGTCCAGGCCCAGGTCCGCGGCGATCACCTCCGCCGACATCGTCTTGCCGGTGCCCGAGTCGCCCGCGAAGAGTGCTGATACGCCCCGCCCCCTGCCCCCGCCCGGCCGCATCCCCCACTCCCCCAGCACCCGGTCCCGGTGACGGGCGCGGGCGGTCAGTTCGCGGAGCTGGGTGTGGGCGTCGAGCGGGAGGACCAGGTCGTCCCAGGTCACCGTGGGTTCGATGCGGCGGGCGAGGCGGTCCAGGCCGGCCGCGTTCTGGGCGCGGGCTCCCCGGCGTACGTGGTCCGCCGTGAGCGCCCCCCCGGCCAGCCGGGCCGTCTGGGCCGCGCTGCGGGCGGCGCCCGTGAGCTGTTCCGGGGTGAGCAGGAAGGGAGCCAGCAGGTGGTCCGGGGCGATGGAGGGCGGGAGCGGGGCCGGGGCCCATCGGTCGTACGCGTCCGTCCACAACGCACCCCGCGCCGACGGCTCCACCCGGGGCGCGTGCAGCAGCAGCGGCGGGGTCACCGACCACGACGCGTCCCACGGGGCCCTGCCCACCAGGACCGTCGGCACCGGGGTCGCCGTGAGCAGCCTCAGCAGTTGCGGGCGCTCCCTGGACACCGCGTCCAGCGGCGCGCAGACCAGGCCGGCGCCCGTCAGGCGGGCCTCGCGGACCAGGGAACGTACCGCCTCGGAGGGGGCGGGGTCCTCCGCCAGCCGTGCCAGGTCCAGGCCCAGCACGCCCCGGCCCGCCAGCGTCAGCGCCGACGCGGCCAGGGCCGTGCCCGCGCCGCCCTGGTCCTCGCTCAGGTACGCCAGCGGTACGCCGTCGGCCAGCACCCCCGCCAGCGGGGCCGGGTCCCCCACCCCCCGTACCGCCTGCCACGGCGCCAGCAGCTCCGTCAGCCGCGGGTCCGGGGTGTCGTCGCCCAGAAGGTGCGCCGCCACCCGGTCCGGCACCCGCAGCGCGCGGCTCAGGAACGGGCGGTCCAGGTCCTCCACCAGGAGCAGCCCCCCGGCCCGCAGCGGCGAACGGGCGGCCAGCCGTCCCCGCGCCGCCGGGTCCGAGAGGGTCGCGCCGCACAGGCCCAGGGCGAGGCCGATGGACGGGCGGCGGCGGGTCACGTCGTCGTTCAGGTAGGCGTAGAACGCCTCGAAGCGGTCGTCCAGATCCGGTACGAGGGCGATGAGCAGGATCTCCGTGTCGAGAGGGGTGAGGCCGAACTCCGCTGCGAGGGAAGCCAGTCGAGAGCCCTCGCAAGAGCCCTCCCGGGAGCCCTCCCGACCCGCGTCGAGAGCGGCTGCGGGTACGGGCGGGAACCCCCTCGCCTCCTCCTCGTCCAGCAGCCTCGTAATGCTCTCGTCCGTCAGATACAGGCCCCGGAAGTCGTTGTCCGGGTCCGGGTCGGTGGAGCGGCGCAGCTCCACCGCGTGCCGGATGCGCTGTTCCACGGCCGCCGCGCGGGTGAGGAGGTGATGGAGGTTGGGGGCCGTACCCTCCTGCGGCGTCACGTGTCGCGCCCCGGTGCGCCGCCCCGCGTCTCCGTGCCGCGCCCCTCCTCACGCGTACCCCGCGTCTTCGTGCCCCGCCCCTCCTCAGAGGTGCCCCGCGTTTCCGTGCCGCGCCCCTGCTCAGAAGCGCCCCGCGTCTCCGTGATGCGCAGTGAGACCGCCCGTACTCGTTCTCCACCCGGCCCCGGCCCCGGCCCCGGCCCTCGCCCCGACCCCGACGGTTGCCGCACCGGTCGGCCCGGCCGGGAGCCGTACACCGGTAGTCCGGCCCGCCCCGGCTGCGCCTCCGTCTCGCCCTCCCCAGGCCCCGGCTCCGCCTCCGTTACGTCCCCGAACCGGGCCAGCAGCCCCTCGTCGCCCACCGGCGGGCCCGCCTCGTAGACCGGCGAGGCCGTCACCGGGACGCTGATCACCAGGTCCAGCGAGGGCTTCAGCTCACCGCCCAGCGCGCTCCACACATCGGCGAACGAGCGGTCCTCCGGCGGCGGCAGCGCGATCGACATCGGGACGGCGGCCCCGACCTCCGCCAGGGTGCCCGCAAGGCGTTCCGGCGGCAGCGCCTCGTACCGGAGCAGGCAGGCCAGCAGCGAGGAGAGCAGGCGGTGTTCGTCCTCCGGGCGCTTCGTCCACGCCGTGATCAGGTACGACAGCTTGAAGTAGCGGGGCGGACGGCGGCGTGCGACGATCGCGCCGCGCTCGTCGTACTCGTTGTGCAGCCCCCGCTCCCGCCGCCGCATGTCCTCCCGGATGTCGTAGAGGTAGAGGTTGACCATCGGCGCGTTGACCTTGGCCGCCCACTCGCGGGTCGGGGCGTCGAAGACCACCGAGATCTGGCGGCCCTCCAGCACCTCGGCCCGGATGAGGGAGCGCAGGACGTCGTCCACTTCGTGGATCATCCGCCGGCCTCCTTCCACGGGAACGGCGTCATCATGAGCGGCCCGCGAAGTCCGGTGGCTGGAGGTTGCGTTGCACGATCAGCACCGGTTTCTGGAGTCGTGGCAGGTCACGGGCCTCCGCCCGCAGGGTGCGCGGGCCGAGGGTGTCCTTGCGCAGGACCAGCACCTGCACCTCGAAGGTGCCGTCGCGGCCGACCCGTACGCCGGAGCGGTCGGCGGTGATGCCGATGTTCCACGTGAAACGTACGAGCTCGCCCGGCGGGTAGTCCTTGCCCCGGGCCAGTACCGGCTGCCCCGGCTTGGCGACCTGCGGAGTCACCGTCAGCGAGGGCTTCAGGACCCGCAGCCGGTCCACGGCCTGGTTGTTCGCGGTACGGAGGTCGGGCAGCGTGCCGCGCACGGTGGCCCGTACGTCACCGGTGATCGCCTCCCGGTAGGTCGCCGTCTGCACCACCTCGATCCGGCCCCCGGCGGGGATGGCGCACGGGCGGGCCGCCGTACAGCGGGTCAGGGCGGGCAAGGTGCGGTCCCTCGCCTCGGCCGTCGTCGGCCAGGTCGCGCCGAGGACGACCCCCGTCGCCGTGTCCGGGCCCGCGTTGGTGATCGTGAACCGGGCGCGCGCCGGGCGCCCCACGTACGTACGGTCCGGGCTGACGTCGGCCCGTACGGCGAGGTCCGAGGCGGGCGGCGGGGGCGGCGGCGGCGGTGAGGTGGGCGGGTCCGGCGGGACGGGCGGGTCCGGCGGGACCGGGGGCGCCAGCACCTCGAACCGTGCCGTGTCCGTCCCCGTATTGCCCGCCGCGTCCGTGGCCGAGCAGGTGACCGTGGTCGTCCCGACGGGGAAGAGCGAGCCGGAGGGCGGTGTGCAGGTCACCGGCAGGTCCCCGTCCTGGGGGTCCGTCGCGGTCGCCGTGTAGCTGATCCGTACGCCGTCGTCGCCGGTGGCCCTGGCCGTACGGTCGTCCACCGTGACCACCGGGGCGTTGACGTCGTTCACGGCGATGCTGATCTGCTGCTGGAACTCCGGGTCGGGCACGGCGGCCGGGCCGATGGTGTCCGCCCCCGGCACCTGGGTCCCGAGCAGGAACTGCACGGTGCAGGTCAGGGTCGTGCCCTGCGGAGCGTCGTCCGCCACGTCGACCGTCTCCTCGAAGACGGCGGTGCCACCGCTGGTCAACTGGCGTACGGGCGGTTCGAGGGCCACCGTCAGATGCGGGTCGCACTCCTCCAGGCGGTGACCGACGGAGGTGGGGAGGTTGTCGAAGCCGTCGATGATCGCCTCGGCGACCCGGTCCCCGTCGATGCCCTCCAGCAGCCGGCCACCGGTCGCCTCGATGATGCGGGTGGCCTGGCCGGGTGTGGTGGGCGGGTCCTCGACGTACTCGGGGTCGCCCGCGTCCCCGTTGCCGTTGAGGCCGTCGCCGATCTCGCTCTCCACGTCGACGCCGATCACCCGCACCCCCTTGTCCTGGAGCGCGAAGATCGTGTCGTCGATGGTGTGGCCGTTGCTGGGCGCGTGGCTGGAGGCGTCACCGACGAGCACGACGACCGGGCTCGCGCCCGCGCGGAACTCCGTCTTCCCGCCCGCCCCGTCGGCGATCTGCCACAGGCCGTTGATCCAGTCCTCCGAGGGGCCGCGGCTCCCGAAGCCGAGGTCGGTGCGCAGGTTGTCGACGCCGTCCTGCACCTTCTCCAGGTCGTCCGTCAGCTCCGTGAGCACCTCGAATCCGGCGTCGGGGTCGACCTCCTGGTCCCCGAAGGTGGCGACCGCGAAGCGCGAGTCGGGCTGCTCGGCCAGGATCTTGCCGGTGATCGCGGGCACGTTCTCCCGGACGCTGCGGATCGGGTCGGCCATGCTCCCCGTGCCGTCCACCAGCAGGACCACATCCGGCCGGGGCGGGATCGCCGGAGTCCGTACCCGCTTCTCCACGCCCGTCGAACCGCCCGGGTCCAGCGACTCCTCCATCGTCGCCGGGGTGACCCACGGCTCCGGCGGCACGGGCACGGCCGCCGCCACCCCGGACGCCCCGGACACCCCGGAGGCCGGCGCGAGACCGGCGGCCAGAAGGAGGAGGACGAGCACCACGGACCGGCGCGCGCCGGGGAGCCTGAGTACGCCGGGGAGCCGGAGCCGACGCGTTACCGACCGGGGCCACGACGGCGTACCAGTTCCCAGTCCTGAGCCCGCTCCCGCTCCCGCTCCCGCTCCCGGTCCTGAGCCTGCTTCCGGTCCTGAGCCTGCTTCCGCGCCCGATCCCGGCCCTGCCCCTGACCCTGACCCCGCTCCCGGCTGAAGCCACCTCACAGTGATCCTCCCCCCGCCACCCGCCCCACGGCCGTTCGGCCGCCCTGTCGACGCACACCGCTCCCACCGTCGCCCGTCGGCCTCCCCCGTACAGCGGAGAGCGAGCCACTCCCCCGGGAAGCCTCAACTGCCCTATCGGGCAACGGCGTTCAGAACACAGCGATCAGATCAAGCCGCTCAGACCAAGCCACTCAGACCAGGCCGGCCAGATCAGGTTGGTCAGACCAGGTTGGTCGAGCCATCAGGTTGGTCGGACCAAGCCGGTCAGACCAGGCCAGGCAGACCAGGCCGGTCAGACCAGGCCGGTCACACCGAGCCGCTCAGATCAGCCCCTGCCGCATCGCGTACGCCACCGCGTGCGAGCGGTTACGCAGTTGCAGACGGGTCATCACCGAGTGCAGGACGTTCTTGATCGTGCGCTCGGAGTACGCCAGCTTCGTCGCGATGTCCGCCGTGTCGTACCCCTCGGCGACCAGCCGCAGGACGTCCACCTCGCGCGCCGCGAGCCCGGTGAAGTGGAGACCGCGCGGGCCGAGCACCTGGCCCTGCAGCCTGCCGACCTCTTCGAGGAGGCGTCCGAGCAGGTCGGAGGGGAGGTGCCCCTCGCCGCGCGCCACCGTACCGATGACCTGGACCAGATGGTCCGGCGTCGATTCGGAGCGCCGGACCACCCCGGCCACCCCGCACTCCGCCGCGCTCACCAGCTTCTGCTCGTCGATGTCCGTCGTGACCAGGACTGTGCGGCAGGTGGTGGTCCGCTGGATGCGGCGCAGGATGCGCAGCACGTCCTCGTCGACCGTGTCCACCACCACGACCACGACCTGGGGCGATGCTTCTTCGGCGTCCCGCTCCAGGACGCTGACCTCGGGGCGGGCCCGCAACTGGCTGGCCACACCCGCCTGGGAAATCGGGTCCTGCGCGCGTAAGGCGACCGTGATGCGCTCCATGCGAATGCTCCCCCTGGGCACCAGCCGGAAGCGTCACACAGCGTGCACAACAGGCTCCACAGCTGTATTCGTCCGCCTCATCCGTTGTGAGGCGGACTGAAGATTCCCGTTCTTACCGGCGAGGAAACGGGAAGGTTGCCACGGGCACCGAATCTGCCCGAAAGTGTTCCTCCGCGGCCGATGTAGGGCCCCCACGGCGGCTCTACGGTCCGCCGTATGAGTCTTACGGCAAGCCTCGACGCGACGTCCGTCACCGCCGCACCGGGCGAGGAGACGGCCCTTCCCCTGCAGATCCTGAACTCCGGCCGGACCGTCGAGGAGTACCACTTCGAGGTGGTCGGTGCCTGCGCCGCCTGGTCGGCGGTGGAGCCCGCCGTCCTCTCCCTCTACCCGGGCGACTCCGGGACCGTGGCGCTCAAGCTCCGGCCGCCGCGCGATGCGACGGTGCCCGCCGGTGAGACGACGTTCGGGATCCGGGTGATGCCGACCGGCGACAGGGGCGACACGGTGGTGCCCGAGGGCCGGGTGACCGTACTGCCGTTCACGGAGACCACCGCCGAGCTGGTCCCGCGCAGCTCCAACGGGTCGCGGAGCGGCCGCCACCAGCTCGCCGTCGACAACCGGGGCAACGTCCCGGTGACCGTACGGCTCGGAGCCCAGCCCGGTACGGAACAGGCGCGGGTGGACTTCGACGTCCCCGAGCTGCGCATCGAGCCGGGCCAGGCGCGGTTCGGGAAGCTGCGGATCCGGCCGGCGAGGCGGATGTGGCGCGGTACGCCGGTGACGCACCCCTTCCAGGTGTTCGCCGCCCCGCAGGCGGCCGAGGGCGAGGAGGCCCCGGCCCCCGTACTGGTCGACGGCTCCTACCAGCAGGACCCGATCCTGCCGCGCTGGCTGCCCCGCGCCCTGATCACCGCCGCAGTGCTCATCCTCGCCCTGGTCGGCCTCTGGTACCTGCTGCTGCGCCCGGCGGTGAAGTCGGCGGCCCGGGAGGCGGTCACGCCCGAGGCGGTACGGTCGGCCGCCGCGGCGGACCGGAGCCAGGCACCGGACGGTACCGGTCCGGATGGTACCGATCCGGCCGGTACGGGCCCCGGAGGCGGCGACTCCGCCGGTACGGGCCCGGGTGGCACGTCCGGCCCGACCCCGTCACCCGGCCCCTCCGACCCGCCTGCCCCGGGCAGCGGCGACACGGCGGCGGGCGGCGGCGCCCCGACGAGCGCCCAGGTCCGGGTCCAGGACGCGGTGGGCGGCGGCTCCAACACCGGCACGGCCCTGGAGGTCCCGGCGGGCCACACCTTCCAGCTCACCGACATCGTCGTGCAGAACCCGCAAGGCGACGCGGGGACGGTCACCGTCACGGCCGGCGAGGACGTCCGTGTCCTGAGCCTGGGGCTGGAGAACTTCCGGGACTCCGACTACCACTTCGTCACCCCGATCCAGGTACCCGCGGGCGGCAAGGTCACGATGACCATCGACTGCCGGAGGGTCGGCAAGCCGGTGGGCGCCCCGGCCCCCGCCCGGTGCGCGACGTCGATGTTCCTGGGCGGCACGATGCGGGAGGACACGGCGGGCTGACGCCACCCTCGGAGGACGCGACGGACTGACGCGATCTCTGGAGTACACGCCGGATTGACGCGCGGCCTTCGGAGGACACGACAGACTGACGCGACCCCCGGAGAACACGACAGACTGACGCGGGGCCTTCGGAAGGCACGCAGGGCTGACACGGGGCCTTCGGAGGGCACGCAGGGCTGACGCGGCCTTCAGAGGACACGCCGGACTGACGCGGCCTTCAGGACAGGCCTACTCCGGAGAAGCCTCCTCTTCCTCCTCCGGCTTCTTCTCCTCCGCCCGCTGGACGAACGACCCCTGTACGTCGGCGGGTTCCTCGTCCTCGTCCTCCGTGGCGGTCCGCTGCACGGCGGGGGCGGCCGGGGCGGCAGCCGCCACCGGGGCGGCCGGAGCGGCCGGAGCCGGATCGGCCAGCACCCGTTCCGCGTTCGCCACGGCTTCGCGTTCGAACCGGTCCGAGGGGTCGCTGACCCGGATCCCGCCCGGCGCCTCCGTCCCCTCCACGGGCCCGTTGCGCTGCTGGATCACATGGGTCAGCTCGTGGGCCAGCGTCGTACGGCCCTGGGACGAGGAGGGGTCGTACGCGTCACGCTGGAACACCACGTCGTTGCCGACGGTGTACGCGTGCGCTCCGACGCCCTTCGCCGACTCGTGGGCGGCGTCGTCGTGGTGGATGCGTACGTCGGAGAAGTCGGCGCCCATCCGGCTCTCCATGTCCGCCCGGGTGTCGGTGTCCAGGGGCGAGCCGCCGCCGGAGGAGACCACGTCGCGCACGGGCGACCGCTGCTGTTCACCGGCCGCCTCTTCGGCCTGCTCCGGTGCGCCGGACGACGACGACCGGGCCCGCTGGAGCAACGGGCCGAGCGCGCTGTTGCCGACGGTTCGCTGGAGCATGCCCATCCCCGCCGTACCGACGACATCGGCACGCCCGGTGGCCGCCGCCCGGAAGACGTGGTGGGCCTGCGCGGAGTGCCCGGACTCGTCATGGCTGTCGCGCCCGGGGGCCAGGTGCTCGCGCTCGTGGCGCCCGTGGTCGGCGTGCTCACGTTCCTGGTGCTCGTGGTGGTCGTGCTCGTGGTGGCCGTGGTCCTGCTGCTCGTGCCCGAGGTCGTACGCGTCCATCCTCATCTCCCCTGACCGCACGGTCGCCGACTCTCCACGATCGCGGCGCCCGCGCTACCCCGTCCAGCCCGCCCCCGGGCCGGTCCGGGGCACCCGGAGCTGCCTCATCGGGCAGCGGCACGGCACGGACGGCCACAGAACTCGTGAAGGGACACCCCACTCACCCCCGGACCACTCACCCCCGGACACGGGCCATCGGCGCGACTGGAGTCACTGGAGTCGCCGTCGACGCCCGGCCTCGGGATCATCGAAAGTATGACGAAAAGCGACAGCGGCAAGGACCTCACTCTGCGGATCGCCCAGCAGCCGGAGGCGGACGCGCTCCTCGCCCGCAGCCCGCTGGCCGCCCTCGTCGGCATGCTGCTGGACCAACAGGTCCCGATGGAGTGGGCGTTCACGGGCCCGTACACGCTGGCGGAGCGGATGGGCTCGGACGACCTGGACGCGGCGGAGATCGCCGCCTACGACCCCGACGCCTTCACCGCCCTCTTCACCACCAAACCGGCCCTCCACCGCTACCCCGGCTCCATGGCCCAGCGGGTCCAGCAGCTGTGCCAGTACCTGGTGGCGGAGTACGGGGGCGACGCGAGCGCGGTGTGGCGGGACGCGGACACCGGGGAGGAGCTGCTGCGACGGCTGAACGACCTGCCGGGTTTCGGCACCCAGAAGGCCCGGATCTTCCTGGCGCTGCTCGGCAAGCAGTTCGGCGTACGTCCCACGGGGTGGCGGGCGGCGGCGGGGGCGTACGGCGAGGACGGGTCGCGCCGGTCGGTCGCCGACATCACCGGCCCGGAGTCGCTCGCGGAGGTGCGCGCGTACAAACAGGAGGCCAAGGCAGCGGCGAAGGCGGCCAAGGGCTCCCCCAGAGCCAAAGGCTCACCCAAGGCTCAGGGCTCACCCAAGGCCCAGGGCTCCCGCAAGGCCAAGGGATGACCGGAATGCACAGCTCACCACACGGTCGGACAGAACTGTCGGTAGAAGCGATCAAAACCAGCCACTGCTGTATCCAGTAGCCACCCCACTCGCTAGCTTTCGCAGCACATTCGTTCCACGTCCGACACGTCTCGACCGGAAGGACTCTTGTGCACGCAACACGTCGCAGAGCCATGGCAGTTGTGGCCGCCACCGCTCTGGCCACACCGCTCCTCCTGGGCGCCGCCCCGCACCACGGGCCTTCGCACGGGCCTTCGCACGGGCCAGGCCATGCGAAGGGCCCCTCGAAGGAGGCGGTCAAGCTGTCCCGGGAGCTGGTGAAGAAGGCGTCGGCACGCGACGCCTACCGCCACCTCCAGCAGTTCCAGGCGATAGCCGACTCGTCCGGCGGTCACCGCGCGGCGGGATCGCTCGGCCACGACGCCTCGGCGGCGTACGTCTACCGGCAGCTCCAGCGCGCCGGATACCAGGTCTCCTATCAGTCCTTCCGCTTCATCTACACGGAGACCCTGGCCGAAAAGCTCGCCGTGGTGTCGCCGACGTCCCGCGATGTGACGATCAAGGCGATGACGTTCACCCCGTCGACCGCGGTGGGCGGTCTGACGGCGGGGCTCGTCGGCGTCCCCGCCGACGACACACCGGGCTGCGAGGCGTCCGACTACGCCTCCGCGAACTTCACCGGCAAGATCGCGCTGATCAAGCGCGGCGGCTGCACCTTCGCCGAGAAGCAGGCGGCGGCAGCGGAGGCCGGTGCGGCCGGCGCGGTCATCTACAACAACACCGAGGGCCTCCTGTCCGGCACGCTCGGCGAGGCCTCGGAGGGCAGGATCCCGACCGGTGGGGTCAGCCAGGAGGAGGGCGAGAAGCTCGCCGCCGACCTGGCCGACGGCGAGGTGACGGTCTCCTTCGAGATCCGGGAGCTCCAGGAGGAGCGCACCACCCGCAACGTCATCGCCGACACGCGCGAAGGCAAGGCGGCGAAGACCGTGGTGCTCGGCGCCCACCTCGACTCCGTCACCGAGGGGCCCGGCATCAACGACAACGGCTCGGGCTCCGCCGGGCTGCTCGATGTCGCCCTGAAACTGGCCCAGTCGAAGAGCAAGCCCGCCAACAAGGTCCGGTTCGCCTGGTGGTCGGCCGAGGAGAACGGCCTGCTCGGCTCGGAGGCGTACGTCGCCGGCCTCTCCGACAAGCAGCGCAAGCAGATCGCGCTCTACCTGAACTTCGACATGATCGCCTCGCCCAACGGCGTCCAGTTCGTCTTCGACGGCGACGACTCGGACGGAGTCGGGGAGGGCCCCGGCCCCGAGGGCTCCGCCCAGTTGGAGCGTGACATCAACAAGTTCCTCGACAGCAAGGGCAAGAAGCACGAGGGCACGGACTTCACCGGCCGCTCGGACTACGGGCCGTTCATCGAGGTGGGCATCCCCTCCGGCGGTACGTTCACGGGCGCCGAGGGCATCAAGACGGCGGCCCAGGCCCGTACGTACGGCGGGCAGGCGGGTGTCGCGTACGACCCGTGCTACCACGAGGCCTGCGACGACCTGAGCAACATCGACATGCGCCACTTCGACGTCAACATCGACGTGATCGCCAACGCGGTCGGCACGTACGCCCACGACCTGCGCTCGCTGACCCGCCCGGTCACCCCGGCTCCCAGCACCGGCACGCCGGGCAGCGGCGGCGGCCTGCACGACGGCCACGGCCACGAGGTCACGGAGTAGCGACGTAAAGGTGTAACGGCGTAACGCCGTAACGGCCCGTACGCACAAGTCAGGACGCACAACGCGCAACGCGCAACGTGCCACGCACACCGAACACCACACGCACCACACGCACCACACTCATTACGCACCACGGCACTCTGCGCGCCGCATGCCGCGGGCGGAGCCGGGCCTGAGCGCCCGCCGCCCGCGGCGTGCCCCACTCGTACGGGCGAACCCCTGTCCCGGTATCCAGCGCTATACGACGCTCTACGCCCTTTGACGAGGTGCCGCGGTGGGGCTCCCTGGCTGCGCCCGCAGCCCCTTGCCCGGTAGGCTTTCCGTGTGATCTTCAAGCGCATCGGAAATGGGCGGCCATACCCCGACCACGGCCGGGAAAGCACCCGACAGTGGGCGGACGTCGCGCCGCGTCCGGTTCGCCTGGACCAGCTCGTGACCACCAAGGGCCAGCTGGACCTGGAGACCCTCCTCGCCGAGGACTCCACGTTCTACGGCGACCTCTTCGCCCACGTCGTGAAGTGGCAGGGCGACCTGTATCTGGAGGACGGGCTGCACCGGGCGGTCCGGGCCGCGCTCCAGCAGCGGCAGGTGCTGCACGCACGCGTCCTCGACCTCGGCTGACGCCGCCACTGCCGCACGCCCGCGCGTCCGTACGGATGCCCTTCCCGCGTCCGTACGTATCACCCTCATAACGGCCACCCGGACGGCCGCACGCGAATTCGGGCCTTTCGGGTGCTTTCGCACTCATCCGGGTGCCATGCGTTGATCATTTAGTACGCATCACCAGCGGGTCGCACTACGCTGCCTCCATGAGCATGCTCACTCCCCCCGGCATGGGCGGAAAGTACCGCATCACGGGCGACACCTACCCGCGCATGCGCCGCCCCCGGAACCGCCGCAGGATCGTCCTCGCGGGCGTCTCGGCCGTGGTGGCCCTCGGCCTGGCCGGCTGGGGAACACTGCAGCTCATCGACGTCTTCACGGGCAGCGACAAGAGCGCCAGCGCCGCCGGCCACCAGCGGGACTGCCCGACGCCGAAACCGGCGGCCCCCGTCAAGGTGCTGCCGAAGCCGGCCGGGATCAAGGTCAACGTCTACAACGCGACGACCCGCAGCGGGCTCGCCAAGTCCGCCGCGGACGAGCTGAAGAAGCGCGGGTTCGCCGTCGGCGAGGTGGGCAACGCCCCGGAGGCGTACGACAAGAAGGTCCCCGGCCCCGGTGTGCTGCTCGGCGCCCCGACCGCGGCGGACGGCAGCTTCACCGTGCTGGGCACGCAGCTGCCGGGCACCGTGCAGAAGACCGACGACCGCAAAACGGCGGAGGTCGACCTGATCCTCGGCGCGGAGTTCAAGGCGTTCAGCACCCCGGCGGAGGCCACCGCCGCCATGGCGGCCCTCACGAAGCCGTCCCCGGCGCCGTCGGCCTCCTGCTCGACGACGAAGAACGGCTGAGCGGCCCGCGCGGACGCAGACGCACCGGTGCCCCTTCCGCAACGTGCCGCACGTTGCGGAAGGGGCACCGTCCTGTTCCACGACCGGACCACCGGGACCGACCGCACCGACTTCGAACCGGCCTCGGACCGGCCTGACACCGGCACCGGCCCGGCACCGGCCTCGGACCGACTGGAACGCCCGGACCGACCGGACCGCCCGATCGGCTACTCCGCGGTGCCGTACATCCGGTCCCCGGCGTCACCGAGACCCGGCACGATGTAGCCGTGCTCGTTGAGCCGCTCGTCCACGGAGGCGGTGACGACGGTGACGGGGGTGCCCGCCAGCTCGCGCTCCATCACCTCGACGCCCTCGGGCGCCGCGAGGAGGACGACGGCGGTGACGTCGTCGGCGCCCCGCTTGATCAGCTCGCGGATGGCCGCGACGAGGGTGCCACCCGTGGCCAGCATCGGGTCCAGGACGTAGACCTGGCGGCCGGAGAGGTCCTCGGGCATCCGGGTCGCGTACGTCTCCGCCTGGAGCGTCTCCTCGTTGCGGATCATGCCGAGGAAGCCCACTTCGGCGGTGGGCAGCAGCCGCACCATGCCGTCCAGCATGCCCAGACCGGCACGCAGGATCGGGACGACGAGAGGCCGGGGGTGCGAGAGCTTGACCCCCGTCGTGGGCACCACCGGGGTCTCGATGTCGACCTGCTCGGTACGCACATCCCTGGTGGCCTCGTAGGCGAGAAGGGTGACCAGCTCGTCGGCGAGGCGCCGGAAGGTCGGGGAGTCGGTGCGCTTGTCGCGCAGCGTGGTCAGTTTGTGCGCCACCAGCGGGTGGTCGACGACGTGGATCCGCATGCGTCAACAGTAACCGCGCCTTCCGGCACTCTGCGCTGGCATCAACCACCTGTTCGGGGGGAAGGTGGGGGCATACGGAGCCAGCGTTGGGGTGATGTGTCGATGGCGGACGGGGAACAGCCTCCGAACCCGGGCTCACGCGGAGTGAGCGACGCGCGCGACGCGCGCGAGCCGCAGGACACGGCGGGTGACGGCACGGACACGCAGGAGAGTGACGCGGCCCGACGGCGGCGGCGCGCGCAGTTCCTCCGCGAGCTCCATGAAGCCAAGCAGCTTCGGGACCGGGTGCAGCCGCGCCGGGCCCGTGCCGCCCGTATGCGCCAACAGATGCGGATGCGCACGTTCCGCTGGTGAGTCCGTCCCGTACCACCGGCGCACTCCCCCGCTGAACGGGCCCTCGCCGGTTCCGTCAGGGAGAGGTCCGACCAGGCACTCCTGGAACTGATGGCCGACGCAACGGTCGAAGAGGTCTCGCTCGGCGCTTGTTTCTGCCACGATGCCGATTGGGCGGGGCTCAGAGCAGACGGGTTTTCCCGTCTGCCCTCCCGTCGGACCGATTCACCTATGACCAGTGGGAGAGTCACGGTGTACTTCGCCGCACTGCTCGCGCGCACCGAAGACGGGTGGGAAGCGAGCGATACAGAGCTCGACGATGTGGAGACCCTGTCCGACCTGACGGATCTGGCCCAGGAGGCCTCGGTGGACGAGGACACGGTCCTGGTCTACATCGAGCAGGAGGACGCCTGGTTCGGCATCCTCCGGGTGGACGGTGAGGAGGACCCCCGTATCTACGTCTCGGACGCGTCCGCCGCCGCCCGCTCCTCGTACGGGGAGATCCTGCTCACCGACGAACTGCTCGGCCGCGAACCAGGGGCCGAGGACGAGATCGCCGCGCTGGAAGAGCTCGTCGACCTCGACGGCACGGAGGACGGCGAACCGGACGGGGCGGCCCGGCCGACGTCCTCCGCCGCCAAGACCGCCCATTCCACCTCCACCTCCGACCCCGATTCCGCCTCCGATCTCGATTTCGACTCGGACGCGGTCCCGGCGGGCCCGATCGGCGAGCTGGGCATCCTCGCCGACTTCGGGGTCTCCGAGAAGGACCTGCTGACGCTGCGAACCGACGCGCTGACGGAGATCGCCGACGCGCTGGGAGCGGCCGAGGTCCTGGAGGCGGTCCGCTAGGCGGTGCCCGGCCCGACCGCCGGAAACCCCGGGCCGGGCCATACGCTCTCCGGGCCGGGCCTCGCGTCGGTCGGGCCCGGCCTCGCTTCCGTCGGGCCGGGCCATGCGTCGGTCGGGCCGGGCTAAGCACCCGTCGGGTCGGGTCTCGCGTCCGTCGGGCCGGTCCGTGCACTCGTCAGGCCGGGCCGCGCGTCCGTCGGGTCGGGCCACCCGCCCCCGGGGGGCCGGGCGCGTACCCACTGGGTCGGGCCACCCACCCCCGGGTCGGGCCGCACACCCCCGCGGTCGGGCCGCGTACCCTCCGGTCTTCGCCCTGGCCCGTTTCCGCCCTTCCCCGTCCGTTAAGGTCCGCGGGTGACCGCACGACCGCCGAACCCCTCACCCCGGCCCGCCCCGAATCCCGTACGAGCACCCGAGCCCGAGCCCGAGCCCGACCCCGTACGCGATCCGTGGCAGGCCCCGATGCGCCGCGCCCTGGCCGAGGCCGAGCGGGCGGCGTCGGCCGGCGACGTCCCGGTCGGCGCCGTCGTCCTCGGCCCCGACGGCAACGAACTGGCCGCCGCCCACAACGAACGCGAGGCCACCGGCGACCCGACCGCCCACGCCGAGATCCTGGCCCTGCGCCGGGCGGCCGAGGCGGTCGGCGAGTGGCGCCTGACCGACTGCACGCTGGTGGTCACCCTGGAACCCTGCACGATGTGCGCGGGCGCCCTGGTCCAGTCCCGGGTGGCCCGGGTCGTCTACGGAGCCCGCGACGAGAAGGCCGGCGCGGCCGGCTCCCTCTGGGACGTCATCCGCGACCGCCGCCTGAACCACCGCCCCGAGGTCATCGCAGGCGTCCTGGAGGACGACTGCGCGACCCAGCTGACGGCGTTCTTCCGCACACTCTGACCAACCAGGGCCCCACCCCCGAGAACCGATTTCTGTGCACACCCCGGCATGGTCTAAGCTCTCTCTCGGTAGCGTGTCCGAGCGGCCGAAGGAGCTCGCCTCGAAAGCGAGTGTGGCGTAACCCGTCACCGTGGGTTCAAATCCCACCGCTACCGCTTCTGACACCCCCTTGATCCGCGGAAACGCGATCGAGGGGGTGTTCTGCATTACGGCACTGGCACACGCGCCCACCCTCGCCCGCCCCCTGCTCCGACTCGGGCTCCGGCTCCGGTCGCCAGGTGACCACCACCCACACGCTCTTGCCGAAGGGCCGCTCGGCCACTCCCCACCGCGAGGCCAACGCCTCGACGAGATGCAGCCCCCGCCCACGGACACGCTGATCGGAGGGCGGCCGAAGGCGAGGCCGGCGGCGCCGGATGTCGTGCACTTCGACCCGGCACTTCCCCGACTCGGCGGCAGCGGTGACCTTGAACCGGTCGCCCGGCTCGGACCCGTACCGAACGGCATTGGTCACCAGCTCACTGGCGAGGAGCCCCAGAGGGTACGGCACCCACGCGGACCTCTCCGTCGTCCATGTCGAGTCGCTGACCAGCGCTCTGCACGTGGAAGAACGCGGCGACGTGGCAAGGCACCAGGAGGCGGCCCAGCAACTTCGCGCTGTGGCGCTGCCCACCGATGAATCCAGGGCCATGATCACAGAGATAAGGTACGAGAAATGACGACCAGCCCCACGATCCGCGACTCCTCCGCCTTGCCCGTGAGCTGGTGGAAGTCCAGCGCTTCCGGGGCACAGTCCGACTGCGTGGAGTGCGGCATCATCAACGCCGACCACCTCACCGTCCGGGACAGCAAGGTGCCGAGCGGGCCGGCTCTCGTCATCGGCCGTGAGGCACTCGCGGCCATGATCGGGGCGGTCGCGGCGGGGCTTCTGTAGCCCCATACCGACGGGCGAAACAATGAAGGCTACTTGCAGAGCAAAGGCGCTTATGTCCGTTTCTCAAGAAGTAGGTAAAACCAGCCCCTCAGCCGCATAAACCCGCAGGTCACGAACTGTGGTCCCCGCGCACGCGGGGGTGGTCCCATTGTCCGCCTTCGTCTACGGCTACCTGCGCCGTGGTCCCCGCGCGTGCGGGGGTGGTCCCGTGCGCGACCCGGAACTACCGGCCGAGATCGCGTGGTACCCGCGCGTGCGGGGGTGGTCCCCATGCCGCCGGAGCGCACGCCGAGGTGCCTCGGTGGTCCTTGCGTGTGCCGGGTGGTCCTTCTGGAGCACCCGTTGGCCGTCGCCGCGCAGAGGGCGGTCGGCGGCCGGGCGGAGAGGTCAGGTCGGGGGAAGCGGCGTCGGGGGGACAGGCCGCTTCCCCCGGTGAGAACAGGGCCTCCGGGTCGGCCGTCGCGGTCAGGGGGGAAGTCGCGCGGCGGTGACCCTGAAGGGAGGCCCGTTCCGGCTCTCCGGTTCCTGCCAAGGCCGGAGGGCTCGGGGTCCATCCTGCCGGGGCACAGAAGCCGTATCAGTGGGCAAAAGGCCTCTATGGGTGGGTCGTAAGGCCCTAAAGAGTGCGTCAGCGGTCGGAAACAGCCCCTGGCTACCGCCATACGGGCGGATACAATCTGCCGATCGCACACGAGGCCCAGGCGGGGGCTCAGGCGGGGTCCAGGGGGAGGCAAGGGCAGTGGTGCAAGCGAAGAAAATCGCGCTCTACATAGTGGTGGTCTTCGTGCTGTACACGATCATCACCTCGCCCCAGCGATCCGCCGAACTCGTAGGGGTAGGGTTCGAAGGCGTTTCCAGCGCTGCTCAGAGCGTCGGCGACTTCATGACCGAACTGGTGAAGTAGCAGCGAAGACAGTAGGGGTACCGATGATCCGCCACCTGGTCCTGTTCAAGCTGAACGAAGGCGTCGAGCGGGACGATCCGCGGGTCGTCGCCGGGGACCGCGCCTTCCGGGAGCTGGAGGGGCAGATTCCGGAACTGGAGTTCTGGGAGTGCGCCTGGAACATCACCGACCGGCCGATCGCGTACGACTACGCCATCAACTCCGCCGTCGCCGACGAGGCCGCCCTCAAGCGCTACATCGAGCACCCGGCCCATCAGGCCGCCGCGGGCCAGTGGCGCGAATTCGCCACTTGGGTGATCGCGGACTACCCCTTCTGACCCCTCCCTCGCGGAGGCAGGACCGGCTCCACCCGACCCCTCGCCGTTCAGGCGAGGGGTTTCTTCGTTCTGTTTAAACCCTTATGAACTCAACACGGCACTTTGAGGTGCTTGCACACAGTGGACATGTCTTGTGATGCTATGACCGCTTTTGACGGATGAGTTGACCGTAGTTGACCGCGAAGGGGTGGCGTCACCGTGCCGGCCAGTACAGCGCCTCAAGTGCCTCCCCAGTCCGTCCAGCCATCCCAGGCCTCCTCCCAGGCCACTTCTCAAGCCACTTCCCAGGCGACTCCCCAGGCCGCCTCTCAGCCCTCCCCCCAGGCCGCCTCTCAGCCCTCCCCCCGGGGGGCTTCCCAAGCCACCCCCCAGGGCACCGCCCACCCCGCCTCCCCGGGCGCCCACCCCGCCTCCCCGGGCGCCCAGGCCGCCCCTGCCGAGGAGATCCAGACCGAGACGCCGGATCCCACCACCCCGCCCGCCAGAACCCGCGGGGCGGACACCAGGGCCCTCACCCAGGTCCTCTTCGGACAGCTCAAGGGGCTGGAGCCCGGCACCCCGGAGCACGGGCGCGTCCGGGCCGCCCTCATCGAGGCGAACCTCCCCCTCGTCCGGTACGCCGCCGCGCGCTTCCGCAGCCGCAACGAGCCGATGGAGGACGTCGTCCAGGTCGGCACCATCGGCCTGATCAACGCCATCGACCGCTTCGACCCGGAACGCGGCGTCCAGTTCCCCACGTTCGCCATGCCCACCGTCGTCGGAGAGATCAAGCGCTACTTCCGCGACAACGTCCGCACCGTCCACGTCCCCCGCCGGCTCCACGAACTCTGGGTCCAGGTCACCGGCGCCACCGAGGACCTGACGACCGCTCACGGGCGCTCCCCCACCACCGCCGAGATCGCCGAGCGGCTGAGGATCTCCGAGGACGAGGTGCTCGCCTGCATCGAGGCGGGGCGCTCGTACCACGCCACCTCCCTGGAGGCGGCGCAGGAGGGTGACGGGCTGCCCGGACTGCTCGACCGGCTCGGTTACGAGGACCCCGCGCTGGCCGGCGTCGAGCACCGCGACCTCGTACGCCACCTCCTCGTCCAGCTCCCCGAGCGCGAGCAGCGCATCCTTCTCCTGCGCTACTACAGCAACTTGACCCAATCTCAGATCAGCGCCGAACTAGGCGTCTCCCAGATGCACGTGTCAAGGCTTCTGGCCAGAAGTTTCGCCCGATTGAGGTCCGCAAACAGGATCGAGGCGTAACCGGAACGGGTAGACCCTTCAGGGAGCAGTTCTGACGGCATAAAAGCCCTACACCCCCTGTTTCCAGGGCGGATTCAGCGCTGACTTGTCGACATGTCACTACAGCGTGTTGCCGACATGTGACATTCTGCTCGAAGCGCGTTTGCCGCAGCCCCGCCTCCGGTATTCAGGTGGAGGCTGCGTTCCTCCGATGGTCGCGGCCACCGCGACCGTCCGCGACCTCAAGGGGGTGGCATGTCCGCAGAACAGGGCAGCTCGAAGGTGCTCACGCTCACGAAGAGCGTGCCGGCACCCGCCGTGCTCACCAGCTCGCCGGAAGCCATCGACACCCGCACTCTGTCCCGCTCCCTGTTCCTGCGGCTCGCCGCGCTCGGCCCCGCTTCGGGGCCCGAGGGAACGGACAGTCCGGAGCGGACCTACGTGCGGGACACACTCATCGAGCTCAACCTCCCGCTGGTGCGTTACGCCGCGGCGCGGTTCCGGAGCCGTAACGAACCGATGGAGGACATCGTCCAGGTCGGGACGATCGGTCTGATCAAGGCGATCGACCGGTTCGACTGCGAACGGGGCGTCGAGTTCCCGACGTTCGCGATGCCCACCGTCGTCGGCGAGATCAAACGCTTCTTCCGCGACACCTCCTGGTCCGTACGGGTGCCCCGGCGCCTCCAGGAGCTGCGGCTCGCGCTGACGAAGACCAGCGACGAGCTGTCCCAGAAGCTCGACCGCTCGCCGACCGTTCCCGAGCTCGCCAAGGCGCTCGGGGTCTCCGAGGAGGACGTGGTCGACGGTCTCGCCGTCGGCAACGCGTACACCGCCTCCTCGCTCGACTCCCCGTCCCCCGAGGACGACGGCGGCGAGGGCTCCCTCGCCGACCGCCTGGGGTACGAGGACGCGGCCCTGGAGGGCGTCGAGTACCGCGAGTCGCTGAAGCCCCTGCTGGCCAAACTCGCCCCGCGCGAGCGCCAGATCATCATGCTGCGCTTCTTCGCCAACATGACCCAGTCGCAGATCGGCGAGGAGGTCGGCATCTCCCAGATGCACGTCTCCCGGCTGCTCACCCGCACCCTCGCCCAGCTCAGGGAAGGCCTCATCTCCGACTGAGGCACACCGGGAAGCGCGTCGTCAGACCCGTCGTGCATGCGGGTCCAACGGCCGCCGGGGCACCGTGATCGCCGCCTCGGCGGCCGCACTGTGCCTGGGCGGCGCCCCCGATGCCATGGAGGGGCTTACGGGAGGTTCTGCGCCCCCCTCGGCCCGGGGTTCCGGGCCGAGGGCCGCGAGGGCGGGAGCGGAGCGCGTATACGCGTGTAGGGGCGTCTGGCGTGGCTGGGCAGGGTCGGCCGGGGGCCGGCCCGGGGTCGGCCGGGGTCGGAGACGTACAGCGTGTGCGTGGAGGCCCGGCGCGCCCCTCTGAGGCGCCGCGTCGAGGCCCGGGACGCCTCCGCCGTTCGGGACCGCCGTTCGGGAATGAGCGGCGGGACTGAGCGGCGAAAGTAAGCCCGGAAGCGGCGAGCGCGACGAGCGCGGCGAGCGCGACGAGGGCAGCGCGGGCGGGAGAGCGTACGGAAACGCCCGTGGGGTGAGCGGCGAAACGCGCAGGCGCGGTTCGCCGTCCGCCCCACGGGCGTTCAGGTCGTCGTACGTCGTTCAGTAGGTCGGTGCGTCAGCCCAGCGCGAGCCACGCCACCGCGCCGAGGACGACGACGACCGCGACGACCGCCGCGATCACCCCGACTCTCGGCCCGGACGAGGTCGCGGCCGGCTGCGCCCGGCGCTGCGGCTCGCCCTCGTCGACGAAGGCGCGGAACATCTGCGTGCTGCCCGCCGGATCAGGGGTGCCCTCGGGGCCCGGCTGAGGGGCGTGGGGGTTGTGTGCCATGGGGCAGGACCCTAGCGAACTCGGGCCTTCCGCCCAACCCCCGGGCCGCCCCGCACCCCGCCCGACCAGCGGCGGAGGACAGGGGAAAGGGGCTTGACCGGGACCCGGCGGAGCCTTTTGCGTTCCTTTACTTCTGCAAGTCCATTTTCGTTTGCCTGTAGCAACCAACGGCTTCTATCGTTGCCCTAAGCAACAAGATGGACATCAGTGCCTTGGGGGATCCCGGTGGCCGCACGGAGTCGGTACGAGGAACTGGCCCGGCAGCTCAGCGCCGTCGGAGCCGTCAAGCGGGGACTCGCCCGCGCACTGCCCGCCGAGTGCCCCGGTGGCTCCGCCGCCGTACTGACACTCCTGGACCGGCACGGCGAGATGCGGATCAGCAGACTCGCCGAGCTGATGGCCGTGGACCTCTCGGTGACCAGTCGCCACGTGGCCCATGTGGCCGAGCACGGCTGGATCGAGCGGTCCCCCGACCCGGCGGACAAGCGGTCCCGCATCCTGCGGCTGACCCCCGGCGGTCGCGCGCAGCTCGACGAGCTGACGCGGCGGACCACCGAGATGTTCGCCCGCAATCTTGTCGACTGGTCCGACGAGGACGTCGGCCGGCTCAACGCGCTGCTGTCCCGGCTGCGTGACAGCTTCGCCTGTCGCGGACCCGGCGGCTGCGCCCCCGGAAGCCACTCCGGCGAGTGCCGGAACGGGCTCGGCGACGACGCGTACACCCGTACACCTGTGTAACAGAAGCAAATACGCACGGATAAGGAACTCAATGGCTACGACCACACCGACCGGTGTGCGGGGCGGCCACGCCAAGCACGGAGGTCACGGAGGCCACAGCGGCTCCGGCGCCTCCGACGGCACGCCGATGACACACCGGCAGATCATGGAGGCGCTGGCCGGGCTGCTGCTCGGCATGTTCGTCGCGATCCTGTCGTCGACGGTCGTCTCCAACGCCCTCCCCGAGATCATCTCCGACCTCGGCGGCGGGCAGAGCGCCTACACCTGGGTCGTCACGGCCTCGCTGCTGGCCATGACCGCCACCACGCCCCTGTGGGGCAAGCTCTCGGACCTGTTCAGCAAGAAGCTGCTGGTCCAGATAGCCCTGATCATCTACGTCCTGGGGTCGGTCGTCGCCGGTCTGTCGACCAGCAGCGGCATGCTCATCGCCTGCCGCGTCGTCCAGGGCATCGGCGTCGGCGGTCTCTCCGCCCTCGCGCAGATCGTGATGGCCGCGATGATCGCCCCGCGCGAGCGCGGCCGCTACAGCGGCTACCTGGGCGCGGTCTTCGCCGTCGCCACCGTCGGCGGGCCGCTGCTCGGCGGTGTCATCACCGACACCAGCTGGATGGGCTGGCGCTGGTGCTTCTACGTCGGTGTGCCGTTCGCCGTCATCGCGCTCATCGTGCTCCAGAAGACCCTGAAGCTCCCGGTCGTCAAGCGCGAGGGCGTCAAGGTCGACTGGTCCGGCGCGTTCTTCATCAGCGCCGCCGTCTCGCTGCTGCTGGTCTGGGTGACCTTCGCGGGTGACAAGTACGACTGGCTGTCGTGGCAGACGGGCGTGATGGTCGCGGGTTCGGTCCTGCTCGGCCTGGTCTTCGTCCTCATCGAGTCGCGGGCCGCCGAGCCGATCATCCCGCTGCGCCTCTTCCGCAACCGCACCATCACGCTGGCCTCGATCGCCTCGCTGTTCGTCGGTATCGCGATGTTCGCGGGCACGGTCTTCTTCAGCCAGTACTTCCAGCTCGCGCGCGGCAAGTCGCCGACGATGTCCGGCGTCATGACCATCCCGATGATCGCGGGCCTCTTCCTCTCCTCGACCGTCTCCGGCCAGGTCATCACCAAGACGGGCCGCTGGAAGGCGTGGCTGGTCAGCGGCGGCTTCCTGGTCACGGCCGGGCTCGGGCTGCTCGGCACGATCCGGTACGACACCGTGTACTGGCACGTGGCCGTCTACATGTTCGTCATGGGTCTCGGCATCGGCATGATGATGCAGAACCTGGTCCTCGCGACGCAGAACCAGGTCGCTCCCGAGGACCTCGGCTCCGCGAGCTCCGTCGTCACCTTCTTCCGGTCCCTGGGTGGTGCGATCGGCGTCTCGGCGCTCGGTGCCGTCCTGGGCAACCGCGTCACCCACTACGTGAAGGACGGCCTCGCCGAACTCGGCCCCGAGGGCGCCGCCTTCGGCCACGGCGGCACGGGCGGCGGGGGCATCCCCGACCTGAGCACGCTGCCCGAGCCCTTCCGTACGGTCGTGGAGGCCGCGTACGGGCACGGCGTCGGCGACGTCTTCCTCTACGCCGCTCCGTGCGCGCTGGTCGCCTTCATCGTGACGCTCTTCATCAAGGAGGTCGCCCTGAAGACCAGCGCCGGGAACGACAGCCCGCAGGCCGAGGCCGCTTCCGTGGGCGGCGCTCCTGTGGGGGCCGCTCCTGTCGGGGCCGCTTCCGTCGAGGCCGCTCCTGTGGGGGCCGCTTCCGTGGGGGCAGAGGCGCCGGTGCCGGCCGCCGTCGGTGCCGCCGCCCTCGTCTCCGAAGGCGCGGCCGGGGTCACCTCGGTCGACACCGCGCAGGACGCCCCGCACGCCACCGTGCGGGACGCCTACGACACCGCCGGCTCCCCGGCCTCCTTCCAGGGCACCCCCGTCCACGGTGTGGTGCGTGGCGCGGAGGGTGTTCCGGTCGCCCGTGCGGCCGTCACCCTGATCTCGCTGGGCGGCCGGCAGCTCGGACGTTCCGTCGCCCGGAACGACGGCGGCTACACCCTGGACGCGCCGGGCTCCGGCAGCTACGTCCTGATCGCCTCCGCCGACGGTTTCCAGCCGCAGGCATCCACGGTGGTCGTCGGCGAGGAGCCGCTGGCCTTCGACATCCTGCTCTCCGGTACGAGCGGACTGGCCGGGACCGTACGGGCCGCCGAGGCCGGTACGCCGGTCGAGGGCGCGATGGTCATCGTCACCGACGTACGGGGCGACGTCCTGGCCACCGGACTGTCCGGCGGGACGGGTGACTTCGCGTTCGGCGAGCTGGTCCCGGGCTCCGTGACCGTCGCCGTCAACGCGGCCGGGTTCCGCCCGCTGGCGCTGCCCGTGGAGGTCGGCGGCCAGGGCGTCACCCGCGTCGAGGCCGCGCTGCGGGCCGGTGCGCTGGTCCTGGGCGTCGTACGGGCCGGGTCCGCCCGCAGCCCGCTGGCCGACGCCCGGGTCACGCTGATCGACGCGGCGGGCAACGTGGTCGCCACCGCGACGACCGGCGAGGACGGCGCGTACGCCTTCACCGACCTGGACGCGGGCGAGTACACGGTCATCGCGACCGGCTACCCGCCGGTGGCGGGCGCTCTGACGGTGACCGGTACGGGAGTCGACGGCCACGACATCGAACTCGCCCACCCGGGCGAGTGATCGATCCCAGCTGATCGACCCCAGCTGATCGATTCCCTCAGTACGTGCGCGCGTGCACCTATAGGGATGTGCGTGAACACGTGAAGGGATCGCAAAGACCCCTGGTCGGACGGCACTTCTTGCGGAGAGGCTGTCGCGACCGGCGGGAAGGGGCCCCGGTGGTGGGTACGGCAGGCAGGGGACGGCCTGCCGTACCCGCTCCGGGGCCCGACTCATGGGCCCTCGGCGGCGGACAGGGCCGTGGACAGCGGGCGGCGGACAGGGGCCTGCGGACAGCGGCCCGTGGTCCGTGGCCCGCAGGTCATCGGGCCAAGCGGGCCAAGCGGGCCAAGCGAGCTAGGAGAAGAGATACGGATGGGACTTCGCGCACAGGTACGGACGCGGGACGGCTGGGCGGTCCAGCACGCCGTCGTGACGGTCACCGACATGACCGGCACCCAGGTGCTGCGGGCCGCGGCCGACGAGGACGGGGCCGTCCGCACGGACGGGTCCCTGCCGGTCGGCGCGTACACGGTGATCGTCACGGCGGTCGGGTACGCCCCCGCCGCCTCCACCGCCCTCGTCACGGCGAGCGGCCGGATCGAGGGCGGGCAGATCGTGCTGGCCCGCCAGGGCGGGGTGGAGCTGCCTCCGCCGGGTACCTGGTCGCTGGACCCGGCCCACTCCTCGGTCGGCGCGGTCGCCCAGCACCTGGGGATCTCCAGCGTGCACGGCCGGTTCACCGACTTCGGCGGCCGGATCGAGATCGCCGAGGACGTGGCCCGCTCCCGGGTCGACGCGGTGATCGGCGCGGCGAGCATCGACACCGGCAACACCATGCGGGACAAGCACCTGCGCTCGCCGGACTTCCTGGACGCGGACCGCTTCCCGGAGATCACCTACCGCTCCACCGGCCTCGCCCCGGCCGGCCCCGACCGCTGGACCGTCCACGGCGAGCTGGCCATGCACGGCGTCACCCGCCCGGTCGACCTGGACCTCAGCTACCTCGGCACCGGGCCCGACCCGTGGGGCGGGGTGCGCGCCGCCTTCCACGCCACCGCCGAGCTGCGCCGCGACGACTTCGCGATGAACTACAACCAGGTCGTCCAGGCGGGCATCTCCGCGATCGGGACCACCCTGCGCGTGGAGCTGGACATCCAGGCGGTCCAGGGCGAGGCGCCGCCGCCGCCCGGATAGGCGGGACCGGGACGCGGTGGCTCGTCGGCCGGACGGGCCGGAGCAGGGCACGGTGGTTCAGCGGGCGGACAGGCCGGAGCAAGGCACGGTGGCATGTCGGCCGGACGGGCCGGAGCTGGACACGGTGGTTCAGCGGAGGGACAGGGCTGAGCTGGACACGGTGACTCGCTGCCCCGGACAGGCCGGAGCAGAACGCCGTGGTTCGCCGGACGGGCCGGGCCGGTGCCCGGTCGTAGGGTGTGGCCATGGCTCCCAACATCGCGACCAACACCGCCGTGGACCTCGACGGCCTGCTGGCGTTCGTACGGCCCCGGCACCGGGCCATCCTGCTGACCACCCGGGCCGACAGCCGCCCCCAGGGCTCCCCGCTGACCTGCGGGGTCGACGACGCGGGCCGGATCGTCATGTCGACGTACCCGGAGCGTGCCAAGACCCGCAACGCCAAGCGCGACGAGCGGGTCAGCGTGATCGTCCTCTCCGACGAGTGGGACGGGCCGTGGGTGCAGGTCGACGGCGTGGCGGAGGTGCTCGACGCCCCGGAGTCGGTCGAGCCGCTCGTCGAATACTTCCGGAACATCTCCGGTGAGCACCCGGACTGGGACGAGTACCGGGCCGCCATGGTGAAGCAGGGCAAGTCCATCATCCGGGTCACCCCGGAGCGCTGGGGCCCCGTCGCCACGGGCGGCTTCCCGGCCCACCTGGCGCCGGTCACGTGATACGGCCGGAGCCGGGGACGCCTGCCCCGGAGCTGCTCGCCCGCGCCCGGCTGCTCGTCGCGCCCGAGCTGAGCGCCCCTCTCGTACGGGAGCTGGAGCGGATCACCGGCCGGGACGCCGAACCCCTGGAGGGCGTGGAGCCCTTGGGACGCGGGGTGCCCGCCGATGGCCCCCTCCTCTGCGTGGGGGCCACGCTGCCCGACGCGCTGCGGCCGACGGCAGCGACTACTGCGGATACGGCGACCGCCACGACGACTGCTACGCACACGGCTGCGGCTACGGCTACGGCTACGGCCACCCCTGCCGCTGCCGCTGCCGCTACAGAACAGCTGCTGTGGTTTCACAGCGTCAACGCCGGTACGGACCCGCTGCTCGCCGCGGGGCCCTGGCCCGCCGGGGCGCTGCTGACCCGGACCGTGGGGCGGATGGGCGAGCGCATCGCCCAGTACGTCCTGGGCTGGGTGCTCGCCGAGTGCCAGTCCGTCCCCGAGTACGCCGCCCAGCACGCCCGGTCCGAGTGGCGCCGCCTCCCCTCCGAGCTCGTCGCCGGGCAGACCGCCCTCGTCTACGGCACCGGGAACATCGGCGGTGCCGTCGCCGGGCTCCTGCGCGGCTGTGGCGTGCGCACGGTGGGCGTGGCCCGCACCGCGCGGACCGGGGAGCCCCCGGCGGGCTTCGACCGGGTGATCAGGGCGGACGAGGACGCCGAGGAGCTGGCGGGCGCCCGGTGGGTGGTCTCCGCCCTGCCGTTGACCGGGGCGACGGAGGGCTTCTTCGGGACGAGCCGGTTCGCGGCGGTGCGGGGGGCGACGTTCGTCAACGTGGGACGGGGCGCGACGGTGGACCTGGGGGCGCTGGAGACCGCGCTGCGGGGCGGTGGAGTGCGGCGCGCGGTGCTGGACGTGCTGGCCGAGGAGCCCGCCCCGCCCGGCGACCCGGTCTGGCGGCTGCCTCGTACGGTGATCACCTCGCACTCCGCGGGGATCACCGCCGACGAGGACGTGGCCGCGGACTTCGCCGCCTGCTGGGAGGCCGTGGCGGCGGGGCGGCGGCCGGAGCTGGCCGTGGACACGGGGCGGGGGTACTGAGGGACGGGCCAGGGGCGGGACAGCCCGGGGGCCACGCAGAGGATCGACCGGGAGCTACTTGTGCACGGGGCACCCGAGGGTTACGCCAGGAACGCCCGGGAGTTCCGCACGGGACCATCCGGGAGTCACGCGCGGGGTCATCCCGGAGTCGCACCCGGTCACCGAAAGCCGCGGGTCACTGGGCCGGCGCCGGGGAGCCGGCCCGCTCGCACATCGCCTCGATGCCCGCGATCAGCATGTCCAGCGCGAAGACGAAGTCCCGCTCGCGCATCTCCTCGACCGTGTCGCCGCCCCGGGCCGCCATCAGCGCGTCGGAGGACTCGACGATCCTCCGCAGGTGCGGCTGGGCCCGGATCGTGCCCATCGCGTGCCGGTGGTACTCGTCCTCCGTCAGCCCGGTCGCGTCGCACCGCGCCTTGAAGTGCCCCTCGACGGTGCCGAATCCGTACACGAACTGGAAGCACGCCGAGAGCGCGCCCGTCTGCCGCTCCAGGGGCAGGCCGGTGGCCCGGATGACGTCCTGGACGGCGTACGAGAACAGCATCGAGTTCGGGCCGATGTTGAGGAAGGTCCCGGCGAGCGGGGAGATCCAGATGTGCCGGACGATCAGCTCGCGGTAGCTGCGGGCGAGTTCACGCAGCCGGTCCCGCCAGTCGGCGTCCTCGCGCGGCGGGGTGATCTCCGCGTAGACCGAGTCGAGCGCCAGCTCCAGGAGGTCGTCCTTGGTGTCGACGTACCAGTAGAGGGACATCGCGGTGACGTCCAGTTCGGCGGCGAGGCGGCGCATGGAGAACTTGGCGAGCCCCTCGGCGTCCAGCAGCCGTACGGACGCCTCGGTGATCCGGTTGCGGTCCAGGCCCGCCGGCGATTCGGTGCGGCGGGAGCGCGACGGAACGTCTCGGTCGAGCCACACGCTGGTCCGCGCGGGGTTCTTCACGCGGTCGGACGCGGACACCATGGCGCACTCTCCTCGTCTTACGGGGGCCGCCCCGCCGGTCCTGCCCTGACCTACCCGGTTCTGTTCTACCCCGGTCCTGCCCTGCCTGGTTCTGCCCTGCCCTGCCCTGCCCTGGCACCGGCCTGCCCGGTCCTGCTCCTGTCATGCCGGAAGGCGCGTACGTACCGGACGTCTACGGTCCGGTACGTACGCGCGTGCCCTCCGATGCTATGCCGCCGGTCCCGCCGCGTCTGCCCGGCCTCCGGCCGTCTCCGCCGCGCCCGTCCCGGCCGCCCCGGTCTCCCCGGCCGCCCTGGTCTCCCCGGTCTCTCCGATAGCCTCCGCATTCCCGGCCCCCTCGGTCTTCCCGACCGCCTCCGGCTCCCCGGCCGCCTCCGCCTTCCCGGCCGCCTCCGCCCGTTCGGCCCGGCGCAGCAGCATCGCCGCGAGCAGGCCGCCCGCCAGCACCGCGACCGCGCCGACCAGCTGGCTGGCCTCCAGGCCGGAGGCGAACGCGTCCTTGATGGCCGCGCGCTCTCCCGGGCCGTCGGCGGCGGCCAGGGCGGCCGGCAGCGAGGCGGCCCCGACGGCGGCCGGTACGAGGGCGGCGAACCGGATGTTCAGGACCGCGCCGAGCACCGCGACCCCGAGCCCGTTGCCGAACTCCGCGAGCGTGCCGTTGACCCCGGCGCCCACCCCGGCCTTCTCCGGCGGGATGGCGCTCATGATGGCGTTGGCCATGGCGGGCATCGCGAGGGCGATCCCCGCCCCCATCACGACCAGGCCGAGCAGCATCCCGGTGTACCCGTCGCGGCCGAGCACCGCGATGGCCGCGAGACCGGCCGCCAGACAGCTCATCCCGGCCGCGATCGTGGCGGGCGTCCCCAACTTCGGGACGAGCCGGGCCCCGAAACCGGTCAGGTTGAGGACGACCACGGTGAGCGCCATCGGTGCCGTACGCAGACCCGCCTCCAACGGCCCGTACCCGAGAACGAACTGAAGGTGCTGCGTCAGCAGAAAGAGGGAACCTCCCATGCCGAACGCAACCAGGATCGCGCCCGCCACCGCGCCGATGAACTTCTGGTTCCGGAAGAAGTGCATGTCGAGCATCGGGTGCGGGATGTGCAGCTCCCACAGGACGAACCCGGCGAGCACCGCCACCCCGGCGAACGCCATGAGCAGCACCCGGCCCGACGCCCAGCCGTGTTCGGGCCCCGAGATGATCGCGAAGACGACCGCGGTCATCCCGATCGTCGAGAGCAGCGCGCCGAGCAGGTCGGGCCGCTCCCCACGCGGGTTCTTGAACTCCGGTACGAGCCGCACGACGGCCACCAGGCCGATCACGGCGACCGGGATGTTGATGAGGAAGATCGCGCCCCACCAGAAGTGGTCGAGCACGACGCCGCCGACGAGCGGACCCGCGGCGAATCCGAGGGAGTTGACGGTCGCCCAGAGGCCGATCGCCTTGACCCGCTCGGAGTCGTCGAAGATCTGGACGACGACGGCCAGGGTGGTGGTGATCAGCAGCGCGCCCCCGACCCCCATCCCGGCTCGGGCCGCGATGAGCTGGCCGGAGGACTGCGCGAGCCCGGCCACCAGCGAACCGATGCCGAACAGGGCGAGCCCCACGACCAGCATCTTCTTGCGCCCGTACCGGTCGGCGGAGCTGCCCGCGGTGAGCAGCAGGCCGGACTGGACGAGCGAGTAGGCGTTGATCATCCACTGCACGTCGGCGGTGGAGGCGTCCAGCTCCGTGGTGAGGGAGGGGATCGCGACGTTGAGGACGGTGTTGTCGAGCAGCACGGTGAGCTGGGCGAGGCAGATCACGCCGAGGATCAGCCAGCGCTGCGGGTGCCCCTGAGGGGCGAGGTCGTGCCGCTGTGCGGCGGGCGCTGTCATGCGGGCTCCTCGGTTTCCGGCGCAGCGTGGCGCCTCGGTGGTGCGGCGGGCCGACGGTGTGGCGATCCGGCGGTGTGGCCGTGTCGTGATCCGGCGGTGTGACCGTCCGGCGATGTGCGATGTGCGATGTGCGATGTGCGGAGTGCGGCGGAGTGCGGCGGAGTGCGGCGATGTGCGGCGATGTGCGGTTTGACGGTGCGGCGGCGCGGCGGCGCGGCCGTGTGACGATGTGGCTCTACGGTGTATAGGGCGGCAGCGTTGTACACCGTAGAACACTCCCTGTACGGCGTACAAGCCAATTGCCGCGCGGCCCGCGGGCCGCCACTTCGGCCGCGCCTGTGGGCCGCGCGACGACCGAGCGGTACGGTTCCCGACGCCGCCCCCACCCGACGTGCCCCGACCCGTGCGCGATTTCCGCTGACTGGAGAGCCATGTCACTGCGTCGCCATCCCCGCACCCGCCCCCGCGCTCGCACCCGCGCCTGCATCCGCGCCCGCACCCCTGTACGTATCGCGCAACTCCTCCTCACCGCCGCCCTGTTGGGCGCGCTGCTCGGATCACCCCCGGCCGCCGCCGCGACCTCCCGTGCCGTGCCTCTGCGGGTCGCCACGTACAACATCCACGCCGGTGCGGGCATGGACAACGCCTTCGACCTCGACCGGCAGACGGCCGAACTGCGCTCGCTCCAGGCCGATGTGATCGGCCTTCAGGAGGTCGACCGGCACTGGGGCTCCCGCAGCGAGTGGCGCGACCTCGCGGGTGAGCTGGCCGAACGGCTGGGCATGTACGTGTTCTTCGCCCCGATCTACAGCCTGGACCCCGCCGAACCGGGCGGGCCCCGGGCGGAGTACGGGGTGGCGGTGCTGTCCCGGTACCGGATCGTGAGCACCGAGAACCACGAGATCACCCGCCTCTCGACCCAGGACCCGTCCCCGGTACCCGCCCCCGCTCCGGGGTTCGGCGAGGCCGTCGTACGGGTGCACGGGCAGCCCGTACACGTGTACGTGACCCATCTCGACTTCCGCCCGGACCCCGCCGTACGCGTCGCCCAGGTCGCCGACACCCGGCGGATCATGGCCGAGGACCGGGGCCCGAAGGTGCTGCTCGGCGACTTCAACGCGGAACCCGGCGCCCCTGAGCTGGCCCCGCTGTGGGCGGAGCTGGCGGACGCCGATCCGGGGGCGCCGACCTTCCCGGCGCAGGATCCGGTCAAGCGGATCGACTACGTGGCGGTGTCGCAGGGCGGCGGCCCGCACGGCGGGGTCTCCGTACGGGCGGCGTGGGTACCGGACAGCGTCGCCTCGGACCACCGTGCGGTCGTGGCGGACCTCGTCCTGCGGAGGCGATGAGTCCGGGAGGCCTCGGAGTCTTCTTCCGGGTAGGCCGCTTCCTTTTGGCGGTCGGGGACGTCATACCCGACAGAACACGCGGTACCGGAGAAAGGCCGACCATGAACACCCCGTACGGACTGCAGGAATTGTTGGACGCCCACATCGCCCGGGGGTCGGTGCCGGGCGCGGTGGCGCTGGTCGCCCGGGGCGATCGGGTGGAGGTGGCCTCGGCCGGTTCAGCCAGTTCGGCCGGCCCAGCCGGTTCAGCCAACTCGGCCGGTTCCGCCGACCCAGCCGATTCAGCCAGCTCAACTGGCCCAGCGGGTTCAGCCGGTTCAACTGGCCCCGCCGGTTTCGGCGAGACCGCTCCCATGCGGCGGGACACGATCTTCCGCCTCGCCTCGATCACCAAACCGATCGTCGCGGCGGCCGCCATGACCCTGGTCGAGGACGGCCTGATCGCCCCCGCCGACCCGGTCGCCGCCTGGCTGCCCGAGCTGGCCTCGCCGCTCGTCGTCCGCACCCCGCAGAGCCCGGTCGACGACGTGGTGTCGGCGGTCCGCCCGATCACCGTCCTCGACCTGCTGACCTTCCGCGCGGGGTACGGCCTCCCGGCCGACTTCTCCCTCCCGGCCGTCGTCCCGCTGCTCACCGAGCTGAA
Source organism: Streptomyces sp. NPDC007346 (assembly GCF_040703535.1). NCBI lineage: Bacteria > Bacillati > Actinomycetota > Actinomycetes > Kitasatosporales > Streptomycetaceae > Streptomyces > Streptomyces sp. NPDC007346. Next base: position 67,851 of record NZ_JBEYKR010000004.1, on the reverse strand, counting down.
ACAGGGACCGCCCCAGCCGCAGGCCGTACCCGCGCCGGACGCCTGGATGGCCGCCCTCTCCCGGATCCCGCTGCTCCACCAGCCGGGCGACGGCTGGCTCTACAACACGTGCGCCGACATCCTCGGGGTCCTGATCGCCCGGGTCGCCGACCGCCCGCTGGACGCGTACCTGGCGGAGCGGCTGTTCGAACCCCTCGGCATGATGGACACCGGGTTCGCCGTGGAGGCCGCCGCGCTGGACCGCTTCACGAGCTACTACCGGGCCGGGGCGGAGGGGCCCGGCGGCGCGGCGGGCGAGCCCGAGCTGGTCGACGCCCCGGACGGGCAGTGGAGCCGCCCGCCCGCCTTCCCGTCCGGCGCCGGCGGCCTGGTCTCGACCGCCGACGACTGGTACGCCTTCGGACGGATGCTGCTCGCCGGGGGCCTGACGGACGACGGCCGCCGGGTACTGAGTGCCGAGTCGGTACGGCAGATGGTCACCGACCACCTGACCCCGGCCCAGCGCGCCGAGAGCGCCCTGTACACCGAGGGGCAGGGCTGGGGGTTCGGCGGCTCGGTGGACGTCGGGACCACGGCCCCGTGGAACGTGCCCGGCCGCTACGGCTGGATCGGCGGCACCGGCACCACGGCCCACATCATCCCGTCCACCGGCACGGTCGCCGTCCTGCTCACCCAGATGGAACTGACCGGCCCCGCCGCGCCCCAGGTGATGCGGGACTTCTGGACGTACGCGGCCGAGTTCTGAGCCCGGCCGCGTACGGCTGACCGCCTACGCCGTCAACTGACCGGCTGCGTCAGGTCGTAGAACGTGGCGCTGCCGACGGTGACCTCCTTGAAGTTCTCCGTCACCCAGGAGGAGATCTGGGAGGAGGTCCCGGCGCTCCCGCCCATGCCGCCTCCGCCCATGCCCTCTCCGCCCATGCCGCCGCCTGTTCCACCGCCCGTTCCGCTCGAAACGAAGTAGTGGATCCTGCCTTCCTCCACGTACTTCTTGAACTGGGCGAGCGTCGGGGACGGGTCGCTGCCGTTGAACCCACCGATGGCCATCACCGGGTCGCCGGTGGCGAGCTGGTAGCTGGCCGCGTTCTGCGCGCCGACGGCTGCGGCGGTCCAGGTGTAGGCGTCGGCGTCCTTCTCCAGGAGCTCCTTCGCCTCGGCGGAGACGGAGGCGCCGTTGAGCAGCCCGCCCATGCCGCCGCCACCGCCTCCCGGGCCGCCGAACGCCCCGTCCTCGCCGGTTCCGCCCGGGGCGGTTCCGCCGGGGGCGGTTCCGCCGGGCACGCTGGGCATTCCACCGGACGCATTGCCTGGCTGACCACCCTGCCCCTGCCCCTGCCCCGGGAACTGCCCCTGGCCCTGGCCCTGGCCCTGGCCCGGGAACTGACCCTGGCCCTGTCCCTGCCCCTGTCCACCAGGCGGCTGCATCCCACCGCGCTGCCCACGGCCGTCATCGCCCCCGCCCCCGGGCCCACCCCGGCCGCCGCCCCCGGGCCCGCCCATACCGCCCCCGCCCGACGGGCCGGCGGTCACGATCGACCCCTGGTGCCCGGCGTTCAGGGTGCTCACCGTGTACGCGGTCGGCGCCGCCAGCGAGGCCGCGAAGCTGAGCCCCACCACGGCGAGGGCCAGGCTCCGGCCCCCCACCCGCCCCACGAGCAGCAGTCCGGCAGCGCCCACCAGCCCACCCACGAGCACCGCCCACCGCAGCCACGGCAGGTACTCCGGGGTGCGGCCCAGCAGGACGTACGCCCAGGTCACCGTCGTAGCGACCGTCCCCGCGAGCACCACGCGCGGCCACCAGGCCGCCCGCTCCTCCCACAGCACCGCCGCCCCCATGGCGACGAGCGCCGCGATGTACGGGGCGAGGGCCACCGTGTAGTACTGATGGAAGATCCCGGCCATGAAGCTGAACACGCCCGCCGTCATGACCAGCGCCCCGCCCCACGCCAGGAACGCGGCGCGCGCGGAATCGGTCCGGGCCGCCTTGCGGGTCAGCCAGAGACCGGCCACCAGCAGGATCAGCGCGGCGGGCAGCAGCCAGGCGATCTGGCCGCCGATCTCGGAGTTGAACATCCGCCCGATCCCGGTCTCGCCCCAGCCACCGCCGCCGCGGCCACCACCCCCGCCCCCGACGCTGCCGGTCTCCTCACCGTTGAGCCGGCCGAGCCCGTTGTAGCCGAAGGTGAGTTCCAGGAACGAGTTGTTCTGCGAGCCGCCGACGTACGGCCGCGAGGAGGCGGGCATCAGCTCGACGATCGCCACCCACCAGCCTCCGGCGACGACCATCGCCGCGGCGGAGAGGGCGAGTTGGCCGAGCCGCTTCCGTACGGGGACGGGGGCGCACACCGCGTACAGCACCGCCAGCGGCGGCAGGATCAGGAACGCCTGGAGGGTCTTCGCCAGGAACGCGAGCCCGACCGCCGCCCCCGCCCAGAGCAGCCACTTCGTCCGGCCCTGCTCCAGCGCCCGCAGCACGCACCACACGGTGACGGTCATCAGCAGGGCGAGCAGCGCGTCCGGGTTGTTGAAGCGGAACATCAGCGCGGCGACGGGCGTCAGCGCGAACACACCGACCGCGATCAGCCCGGCGACCGGCCCGAAGCGACGGCGTACGGCGGTGTTGAGCACGGCCGCCGTGGCGACGCCCATCAGGACCTGGGGGGCCAGGATCGCCCAGGAGTTGAGCCCGAAGAGCCGGACCGACAGGGCCATCGGCCAGAGGGCCGCGGGCGGCTTGTCGACGGTGATGGCGTTGGCGGAGTCCAGCGAGCCGAAGAAGAACGCCTTCCAGCTCTGGCTGCCCGCCTGGACGGCGGCGGAGTAGAAGGAGTTGGCGTAACCGGAGGCGCTGAGGTTGTAGAGGTAGGCGAGCCCGACCGCCAGGAGGAGCCCGTACAGCGCGGGGCGTGCCCAGCGGGGGCCGCCGGCGCGTTCCGGCGGCGCGGGCACCGGGATCGGGGGAGCGGGGGCGGCGGTCGCGGTCATCGGACGTCCTCGGAATCGGGGTCGGGGTCGGGGCAGGCGCGGGCCGGGAAGACCCAGGCGCGCAGGAGCAGGAAGCGCAGCACGGTGGCGGCGAGGTTGGCGGTGATCAGGACGGCCAGCTCCGTACCGTGCGAGGGCGAGCCGGAGGCCGCGCCGAGCGCCGCGAGGGAGCCGCTGGTGAGGGCGAGGCCGATGGCGAAGACGACGAGGCCCTGGGCCTGATGGCGTACGGCTCCGCCCCTGCCGCGTACGCCGAAGGTGAGCCTCCGGTTGGCGGCGGTGTTGGCGACGGCGGAGACGAGGAGCGCGCCGCCGTTGGCGAGCTGCGGGCCGACGCCCAGCCGGAAGAGGGAGTAGAGGGCCAGGTAGAAGAGGGTGGACAGGGCGCCCACCACGCAGAACCCGACGAGCTGGCGGGCCAGTCCGCGTGGCACGCCGGTCAGCGCCCGGTCGCGCGGGTCGTCCCCGAAGGGCCGGGCCAGCCGGTCCAGCGGCAGGGCCCCCACGGCGAGCGCGCGCCCCACCCGCCACACGCCTTTCAGGTCCTCGGTGGCCGTCCGCACGATGTGGACGGTCGAGTCGGGGTCGTCGATCCAGTCGACGGGCACCTCGTGGATGCGCAGGCCGGCCCGTTCGGCGAGGACCAGCAGCTCAGTGTCGAAGAACCAGCCGCTGTCCTCCACCATCGGCAGCAGCCGCTCGGCGACCTCGCCGCGGATCGCCTTGAACCCGCACTGGGCGTCGCTGAATCCGGCGGCGAGGGAGGAGCGCAGGATGAGGTTGTAGGCGCGCGAGATGAACTCCCGCTTGGACCCGCGCACCACCCGCGCACTCCGGGCGAGCCGCGAGCCGATGGCCAGGTCGGAGTGGCCGGAGATGAGCGGGGCGACCAGCGGGAGCAGGGCGTTCAGGTCGGTGGAGAGGTCGACGTCCATGTAGGCGAGGACCGGGGCGTCGGAGCCGGACCACACCGTACGCAGCGCCCGCCCGCGCCCCTTCTCCTCCAGCCGTACGTACGCCACCCCGCGCAGCTCCGCCGCGAGCGCGGCCGCGACGGCCGGCGTGGAGTCGGTGCTGGCGTTGTCGGCGACGGTGATGCGGAAGGCGTACGGGAACGTACGGGAGAGGTGGTCGTGGAGGCGCAGGACGCAGGGGCGGAGATCCTTCTCCTCGTTGTACACGGGCACGACGACGTCGAGCACGGGGACGCGGGAGGCGGTGACCGGGCCGGCGGGGAGGTGCTCCCTGACGGGCAGACGGCCGGTGCCGGGCTCGCTGCTGTCCCGGCTGTCCCTGCGGTCCCGGCTGTCCTGGCTGTCCCTGCGGTCCCGGCTGTCCTGGCTGTCCCTGCCGTTCGTTCCCTTCGGGCCGGTCGGGCCGGTCGGGCCGGTCGGGCTGCTGCGGCCGTTGGCGCCGGGGCCGCTCCGGAGGCTGTCGGTGGTCATGCTCCGACGTTCGCCAACCGCGCTGTCACACCGGTGTGGTGAGCCTGTCCCTGACCTGTGAGTCGGCCGGTGAGCCGGCCTGTGAGCCGGTCTGCAAGTCGCCCTGCGAGTCACCCCGTACGTCGGTCTGCGAGTCGACGCCCGGCGGTTCTTCCACGGGCAGCTCGACCGCGAAGACCGTACGGCCCGGCGCGGAGTCCACCCGTACGCGCCCGCCGTGCGCGGAGACGACGGCCTGCACGATGGCGAGACCGAGGCCGGTGGAGCCGGTGGCCTTCTCCATGACGGCCCCGCGCGAGCGGGAGGCGTCCCCACGCGCGAACCGCTCGAAGACATGCGGCAGCAGCTCCGCCGGAATCCCGGGACCGTCGTCCCGCACCTCCAGCGTGACCAGCCCTGTGAAGGATGCGGAAGGTGCGGAAGGTGCGGAAGGTGCGGAGGATGCCGAGGGTGCGGAGGATGCGGACGGCTGCACGGAGACGGTCACGGTGGTCCCCGGCGGGGTGTGGGTGCGGGCGTTGGCCAGCAGGTTGACCAGCACCTGCTGGAGCCGGGCGGGATCGGCGCGTACGGTCACGGGCTCGTCGGGCAGCTCGAGCCGCCAGCGGTGGAGGGCGTCGGCCGCTACAGCGGCGTCGGCCACCCGGGCATCGCTGACCGCGTCCACGACCAACGGCAGCAGATCAGTGCTCTCGTACGAGAGCGTGCGTCCGGCGTCGAGCCGGGCGAGCAGCAGCAGATCCTCCACCAGCCCCGTCATCCGGTCCGCCTCCGACTCGATCCGCCCCAGCGCGTGCCGGGTGACGGAGTCGGAGCCCGAGTCGGAGCCAGAGCCCGAGTCGGAGCCCGAGTCCGAATCCGAGAGCCCCCGACCGGTGACGCGCCGGGTCAGCTCGGCGTACCCGCGGATCGAGGCCAATGGGGTGCGCAGCTCATGGCTGGCGTCGGCGACGAACTGCCGTACCCGCGTCTCGCTCTCCTGGCGGGCCGCCAGCGCCGAACCGACGTGCCCCAGCATCCGGTTGAGCGCCGCCCCGACCTGCCCGACCTCGGTACGGGGATCGGCCTCGGCGTCCGGAACGCGTTCGAGGAGCGCCACCTCACCGCTGTGCAGGGGGAGTTCGGCGACCCGGGTGGCGGTGGCGGCGACCCGGCGCAGCGGGCGCAGGGCGACGCCGACGAGGACGGTGCCCGCGAGGGAGGCGGCGATGAGTCCGGCGGCGGTGACGCAGACCTCGACGAGGATCAGGGTGGTGAGCGCGCCGCTCACCTCGGCGGTGGGGATGCCGACGAGGACGGTGTGGCCCTCGGTGGTGGTGGCGGCCTCCACCCGGTAGCCGCCGAGGCCGGGCAGATCGACGCTCCGGGCACCCTCGCCCGCCCCCGGAGCGGCGGCCTCCAGCGCGCTCCGCTCCGCCTCGGTCAGCGGCTTCGCGCTCTCCTGGGAGCGCAGGCCGCTGTCCTCGACGACCTTCGACGCGGTGACGTCCCCGCCGTCGACGAGGGCCCCGAACGTGCCGAGCGGCTGCCCGCCCCCGCCGATGAACCCGAGCGGACCGGCGTCCCGCAGGGCGTCGGGCACCGGCCCGGGGCCGGGCGGCCGCTCCGCGCGTACGGCGATGGAGTGGAGCTGGTCGTCGAGCTTGCCGTACATGTAGCTCTGGAAGGCGATGGCGGTGACGGACCCGATGACGGCCGCGACGACGGCGATCAGGGAGACGGCGGACACGACGAGCCGGGTCCGCAGGGTCCACGGCCGCCGCAGCACCCCTACGCCCACATGCCGGCTCACCGAACCACCCACCAGGCTGTTCACCGAGCTGCTCATCGAACTACCCACCGAGCCATCCACCGAACTACTCACCGAACTATTCACCGGGCTTGATCAAATACCCCGCCCCGCGCCGGGTGTGGATCATCGGCGTCCGTCCGGCGTCGATCTTCTTGCGGAGGTAGGAGATGTAGAGCTCGACGACGTTGGCCTGGCCGCCGAAGTCGTAGTTCCAGACCCGGTCCAGGATCTGCGCCTTGCTGAGCACCCGGCGCGGGTTGCGCATCAGGAACCGCAGCAGCTCGAACTCCGTGGCGGTCAGGTGGATCGCGTCCCCGCCCCGGCTCACCTCGTGGCTGTCCTCGTCGAGCAGCAGGTCCCCCACGGCCAGCGTGGACCCACTCCGCTCCGCCGCGAGCGTGGTACCGGAGCGGCGGATCAGCCCGCGCAGCCGGGCCACGACCTCCTCCAGGCTGAACGGCTTGGTCACGTAGTCGTCGCCGCCCGCCGTGAGCCCGGCGATCCGGTCCTCCACGGCGTCCCGGGCGGTCAGGAAGAGGACGGGCACGTCGGAGTGGTCACGCCGGAGCCGGCCCAGGACGGTGAGCCCGTCCATGTCCGGGAGCATCACGTCCAGGACCACCGCGTCCGGGCGGAAGTCACGGGCCGCGCGGACGGCACCGGCCCCGTCACCGGCGCTGCGCACCTCCCAGCCCTCGTAGCGCAGGGCCATCGAGAGCAGCTCGGTGAGCGGAGCCTCGTCGTCCACGACCAGGACGCGCACGGGCGTACGGTCCGGCCTGAGCAGTTCGGTACGCCCCTGGGGCGCGGTCGTCGTCGTCATGGGCACCACCCTGTGAGACGCCCGTGAGAGAAGCCTGACCCGTTTCTGTGAATTGCCTGAGAAAGCGGCGCGACTTCTATGAGGGGCCCGCGAACAACGCCTCCGCGTTCCCGTGGCAGACGGCCCGCAACCAGTCGTCCCCCAGCCCCAGCCGCTCCAGCGCCTCCAACTGGTGGACGTACGGGTACGGGATGTTCGGGAAGTCCGTCCCCAGCAGAATCCGGTCCCCGAGATCGGCCAGCCGCCCCCGCTCACCGGCCGGGAACGGCGAAAGCCCCTCACTGAAATCGGTGAACGCCATCGTCGTGTCGAGCCGCACCTCCGGATACACGGCGGCCAGCGCCAGGAACTCCGCGTACTCCGGCATCCCCATGTGCGCGACGATCAGCCGCAGCCGGGGGTGGCGCGCGAGGAGCCGCCCGATGGGCTCGGGCCCGGTGAACCGCCCCGGCGCGGGCCCGGACCCGCAGTGCGTCACCACGGGAACCCCCGCCTCCGCGAGCAGCCCCCAGACAGGCTCCAGCAACGGGTCGTTGGGGTCGTACGCGCCCACCTGGAGGTGCGACTTGAAGACCCGCGCCCCGCTCTCGACGGCCTCCTTCACGTACACCTCCACGCCCTCCTCCGGGAAGAGGGTCGCGGTGTGCAGGCAGTCGGGCACGCGCGCGGCGAAGCCGACGGCCCAGTCGTTCAGCCAGCGGGCCATGCCGGGCTTGTGCGGGTAGAGCATGGAGGTGAAGCGGAGCACTCCGAACGACCGGAGTACGGCGAGCCGTCGCTCCTCCTCGTACCGATAGGTGATCGGCCACTCCCGACCGGTGAGCGGCCCGGCGGAGTCGAAGTAGGCCCACACCTTGCGCAGGACCTGCTGGGGCATGAAGTGGGTGTGCACGTCGATGATCCCGGGCAGCCCGAGCCGCTCCCAGAACCGCACGACGTCATGGCTCCCGGCTTCCACGCACAGACTCCTTCGGCGGCTCTCCGCATCGGGCAGGATCAGAACAACCCACCCTGCACGCCGCCGCCCCCGATGTCGATGAGGGGGACACGTACATCGGTCTCCACCGGTACGGAAACCGCCGCGAGCTCCCACCCGGTGATCAGCCGCGTGTCCAGCACGACCACGCCACCGCCCCCGTCCACCGCGAGATGGAGATCGGGCCCGGCGGCAGCCACCAGCCGCCCCGCGACCACACCCCCGTCGACCAGCTCACTCACCGACCGCGTGGCGGCGGGCGCCCGGTCCAGCCCGAAGATCCCGCCGTGATCGACCACGTCGAGGCAGACGCGTTCCAACGACTCGGGCCATCCCCGCCCCGCCAACTCCGCCGCCCGCCCGTACAGCGCCGCCACCTCTCCGGACCGCTCCTCCACCCCCGGGAGCTGCCCGCGCACGGCCCGCTTCCTGGCGTACGGGATCCGGTCCGGCACCCCGAGGGCGGCCCGCAGCACCTCCTCGGTCCGCCGGGCGGCCATCAGCGGCCCGCGCCCCAGCCAGGTGAACGCCACGGCTCCCTGCTCCCGCAGCCGCGCGGCGCCCCGCTCCTCCCGGGTGATCCCGACCTTGACCAGGCCGGGGCCGAACCAGGCGAGGTAGACGCGGTACGTACGCGGGTCGTCCACCATCGTGTCGGCGGCCACCGAGTGGGCCCGGTCCAGCCGCGCACACTCCGGGCACCGGGCCCCGGTACTGCGCACGGGCACCACGGCCCCCAGCGGGCACACGTTCCCCCGGGCCCCCACACAGTGCCGCTCCCCCACCGCCCGGAACCCGAGCCCGGCCCCGTACGCGAGAACGCTCACCCGCCGGTCGGCACCCTTGCGCCACCCCAGCTCCGGCCCGTCCCCCGGCCACCCGATCCCGGTGCACCACCACCCGAAGGCCACGCGAACTCCGCTCTCTCCGTCACGCCCGAAACAGGACAGGCGGGCCAGGGAGCGAGCGGACCGAGCAGGTCGAGCAGGTCGAGCAGGCCGAACAGGCCGAACAGGCCGAACGTCACACTCCGAAGAGCCGCCCCCGGCCGCCCGTCTCCGCGAAGGTTAACGGGCCCGTGAGCGGGGCCCTCCGCACCGCCTTGCGGGCCGATGTCTCGTTCGCCCCGGCACCGCACACCCGGCCTGCGCCCGGCCTGCACCCGGCCTGCGCCCCGGCCGTGGGTCACGCGTCACGCTCGCACGAGACATCGGCCACAGGCAGCATCCCCGTCTTCAGGTAGCCGTTGACCGCCCGTTCTTCTCCCTCTTCAGGAGAGACCAGGTGACAGTCCCGCCTCATCGACGACGGGTGCCACGCCGGTGAGCGCCTCGGGCATCGCCTGCACATGACCGGTCGGCTCCTCCGACGGCTCCTCCGACCGAGGCTCCTCCGGCGACGGCTCCTCCGGCAGCTCTCTCGACGCTCCCTCGATGGTCAGCCTGTATTCCACGCCGACCGAGAAGCCACCCGACCGGCCACTGATCTTCAGGATGTGCTGCCCCGGCCCCGGTGCGGGCAGTCGGACCCACAGGCCGCACCCGGTGGTGGTGAAGCGCTCCGCCTCTCCCGTGACCGCGTTCCCCGCACGCGCCCGCACGGTGATCGGATCGCCCGCGTAGGTCTCCGGCTCGACCGGCGTGCCGTCCAGGAGCGCGGTCCCTTCCACGTCGCTCATGAAGGCCACGCAGTTCGGCCTGTCCCCGAACGTGTTGACCAGCGGCACCACGATCGGACGACCTGCCGGGACCGTGCACCCGCGCTTGGCCTCGCCACCGAAGGTGCCCGCCAGGAACCAGACGTCCTCCGGTTGATTCCGGTGGCACACGCTGCCGTCGTCATCGGCAACGGGGTTGGTCTCCTCCGGCTCGGACGCGGCCCACGTCCACCACCTGCCCTGCAACTCGGCTGAGGCGGACACCCTCCCCACCGCCGTCGACGGGCCGGACATCGGACCGCACCCCACCGCCGAGACCAGCGCCAGGGCGGCAAGCCCGACGGTTCCCCACGTGCGTCTCATATGTCCCCCTGGTCGCCACACACCTGCCAACGCCCCCCGGCACGGCACGGCACGGCATCGAGCGCACACCCTACCGACACGGCTCCCGCCCCGGCCCCGGCCCTGGCACCGGCCCTGGCACCGGCTGCACTCGCCGCGCACGCCCTGCCAGCTAAAATCCGAGCCATGGCTCTGTCCAGGACCCACATGGACCGGTTCGAAGCCTCCATGCCCCGCCTGGAGGCCATCGCCTACCGCCTGCTCGGCTCGGCGAGCGACGCCGAGGACGCCGTACAGGACACGTTCCTGCGGTGGCAGGCGGCCGACATCGACCGCATCGAGGTCCCCGAGGCCTGGCTGACCAAGGTCCTCACCAACGTCTGCCTCAACCAGCTCACCTCTGCCCGCGCCCGCCGCGAGTCGTACGTGGGCCAGTGGCTGCCCGAACCGCTGCTCGCCGGCGACCCGATGCTGGGCCCCGCCGACACCGCCGAGCAGCGCGAGTCGGTCTCGTACGCCGTCCTCGCCCTCATGGAGCGCCTCTCGCCCAACGAGCGGGTGGTGTACGTGCTGCGGGAGGCGTTCGACTACCCGCACCGGAAGATCGCGGAGATCCTCGACATCACCGAGGCCTCCTGCCAGCAGATCTTCCACCGCGCCAAGAAGCACGTCGCGCAGGGGAGGGCCCGCACCGAGATCGACGAGGCCGCCGCCCGGCCGATCGTCGAGGAGTTCCTCGCCGCCGCCACCAGCGGGCGGACCGAGCCGCTCGTACGGCTCCTGACCTCGGACGCCATCGCGGTCGGCGACGGCGGCGGAAAGGTGCCGGCCCGCACCAAGGCGTTCGAGGGGGCCGTGGCGGTCGCGAAGTTCATGCGGGGCCTGTTCAAGCCCAGCAAGGCCAAGCGCGACCTCCTGGGCGGCCCCGCCGAGGTCCACGCCACGACCGCCAACGGCGCCCCCGCCCTCGTGGCGGTCGTCGACGGCCGGGTCGTCGGCGTCATGTGCCTGGAGATCACCCCCGAGGGCATCGCCGCGTTCCGCAACCAGGCCAACCCGGACAAGCTCGAACGCGCGACCCGGCAGTGGGCGGCCACCGACCACGGGGAGCCCCGGCTGCACGCCTTCTGACCACCCCGTGTGATGCAGGTCACATCACAAACCTGTCAGGAAAGAGCGGGCTGCCCGGTTCAAGGGGCGAACCCGCGCGAGACAGGAGTCAGGTCATGCAGCACCGCATCATCGTCATCGGCGCCGGATACGCCGGAGCGATCGCCGCCGGTCGCCTCGCCAGGCGGCTGCGCCCCGAGGACGTCGCCATCACCCTCGTCAACGCCGAGCCGGACTTCGTCGAGCGCGTCCGGATGCACCAGCTGGCGGTCGGCCAGGAGCTCAAGGCCCGCCCCTTCAGCGAGATGTTCGCCGGCACCGGCGTACGGCTGCGGCTCGCGAAAGTCACCGCCGTCGACGTGAACCGCGGAACGGTGTCCGTCACGGAAGGAGGCGGAACCGAGGACGGGAACGGGAGCGGCACCGAGGAGATCGCGTACGACACCCTCGTGTACGCCCTCGGCAGCACCTGGAACACCCACGGCGTCCCCGGCACCGCCGAACACGCCCACGACATCGCCGGCCGCCCCGGAGCCCTCCGGCTGCGCGAGCGCCTGGCTGCCCTGGGAGCCGGCCAGCCCGTGGTCGTCGTGGGCGGCGGCCTCACCGGCCTGGAGGCCGCGACCGAGATCGCCGAGACCCGCCCGGACCTCGACGTGGCCCTCGCCACCCGCGGCACGCTCGGCGACTGGCTCTCCCCCAAGGGCCGCCGCCACCTGCGGAAGGTCTGCGACCAGCTCGGCATCACCGTGCACGAGCACACGACCATCACCGCCGTCACCACCGACCACATCACCACCGAACCCACCACCGACCGGGCCGACCACATCACCACCACCGGCACCGGCACCGGCACCGGCACCACCATCCCGGCAGCCGTCACCGTGTGGACCACCGGCTTCGCGGTCCACCCGATCGCGCAGGCGACCGCTCTGGAGGTCAACGGCACGGGCCAGATCGTGGTCGACGGCACCATGCGCTCGGTCTCGCACCCGGACGTGTACGCCATCGGCGACGCGGCCATGGTGATGGGCCCCGGCGACAAGCCGCTGCGCATGTCGTGCGCCTCGGGCGTCCCCACCGCATGGCAGGCCGCCGACTCCATCGCGTCCCGCCTCACCGGCACCAAGCCCACGACCGTGCCGCTGCGCTACTTCAACCAGTGCATCTCGCTGGGCCGCAAGGAGGGCCTGATCCAGTACGTCACCGCCGACGACCAGGCCCGCCCCGCCGCCCTCACCGGCCGGACCGCCGCCCTCTACAAGGAGCTGGTCTGCAAGGGCGCGGCCTGGGGCGTCACCAACCCCACCTTGGGCAGGCCGACCCGCCGGCGCCACCTCGTCCCGGACTCAGCACCGACTCCGACACCGACGGAGGCTACAACCGCTTGATGTTCCGCCCCAGGATCCCCCGGAGACGCTCCACATCCGCGGGATCCTGGGCATCCCGCTCGGGCAGCACGGCGACCCCGGCCGAGCGTTCACCCCCGAAGAGCACGAAGAGCACGAAGAGCCGAGGGGTCTCCAGGTGCCCGCTGTGCACCGGCCACTCCGCGGTGAACGAGGCCCGCTCACCGGCACTGACCGCACCCCGCTCATCGGCCACCATGCGGCACTCCCCGTACGGCTCCACGATGCTGAACAACGGCCGAGTCTGAGTACGCAGCCCCAACTCCAGGGCCACGATCATGATTCCCAACGAGAGCACCGGCACGAGCACGCTCAGTAACGGCCCCATGCCGGCAACCAGCACAAAAAGCAGCACAGGGACAACAACGGCCAGCAACATCACCAGCACCTGCCCCGCCCTGCGGCCGTCCTCAGAGCACGCGCCCGCAAGGCCTCCCCGCAGTCCGCAACGGTAGGCCGATAAACAAACTCCACACACCCGCTCCGCGCTCAGTGCCGCTCTCCGACAGATCCCCGCCCGTAGTCCCGATGAGCAGGGATCTCAAGCCGGAGCACTCGGCAGCGAACGGGGCAGCTGCCTAGGCTGCGGTACAGCGCCGAACAGTCGGCCATCAGAAGCGTGCGTGGCGGGAGAACCGTGGATCTGGCAGAAGCTCTGGACAAGGCAGTGGCTGCCCTGAAGGCCCCGCTGGAGCCGACCGACCGCGAGCAGGGCTGGACGGACGCCCTACGACGAGAGATCCAGGAAGAGATTTCGATCAACCGCTCCGCCCTGCGCCGACACGGGCACGGGCTGGCCAAGCACCTGCGCCCCCGCCTGGATGAGTGGATGGCACACGAAGGCGTGCAGCCGGGACGCCTCCACGATGTGATCATGAACGCGCAGACCCACATCACCGACCCGCACACCTAGATCGCGGTCTCTCCCCGGCCGAGGCAGCAGCCCGCGAAGTCCTGGAGGAAACCGGCTGGCGCCCCGGCCCGGTAAGGCCCCTGATCCACGCTGAGCCGGCCAACGGCATCACCAACTCCCAGCACCACCTCTTCCGCGCCGACGGAACCACATACGAGGCCTCCCGACCGAGAGAAACGAATCGGACCGCATCGAGTGGACCCCCGCTGGCCAGCGTCCGAGGCATGATCGACCGCCGCGAAATCGTCAGCAGCGGCTCCCTCGTCGGGCTGCTCTACGCGCTGCGGGACGAGGCAATCCGCTGACCTGACGGCGGGGCAGCTTCCTGAGGCCTCAATGCGAACACCGGAGGCCCTGGTGAATGGCCCCTGCCCCGGGCAGAGGGGCTGCTGTTGATCGGGTAATCGACGGCAGTCAGCCACGGCCTTCTGGCATGAGTGATGCGCGGGTGGTGCGGATGCGAACTATGGGCGGGGCAGTCGCTGAGCGCGAGCGGTTAGTTCGTAGTGAGGACGTGGGCGATGGTGCGCATGTCGTCGATGATCGCGTCGGCTTGCGCTTCGGTGAAAGGCTGGGCCTTGTGGGCCTTGTGGGCGTAGGCGATCACTGTTGCCCCGGCGGCCTGGGCTGCCTGGATGTCTGTGAGCGAGTCACTCTGCCTGCTGCCCCCAAGGGGAAACCGTGCCGTCGTTCAAGATCAATGTTTCATCCGCTGACGTGTTCGTGGCGACACCTCCGGCCTCGAAGCTCGCGAGCGAGCAGGCCGGTGAGACCGCGGTGGACCGGGAGTCCGGTGCCCAGCCCGCGACGTTGAGCCTGCTGCTCTGAGTCAAGGGGAAGGGCAGCCTCCACCAGGTCACCGCGTCCAGTACAGGTCTCCCAGAGGACCCGGGCCGCTACCCGCCGTACGACTTCCCCCGTGCTCGAAGCAGGAACAGAGTGCCCGTCGACCTCATGTCCGAGGGCCTGGACGGACTCCTCCGTCTGCCCGGCATCGCCGATGCCCAGACGCTTCGCACCGATGGCTGCGGCGGCTGTCGGCTCTCCGGCACCTGCCGGGTCTGCCGACCGCTCGCCAAGGCGTACCAGGAGGCGAAGGCACCACTGAACACCTACTGCCAACACGGAAGCGAGGAAGCGTCATGACCGCTGTCATGGTGGAGATCGGCCCCCGACCGCCGGTGCCGGAGGAGCCCCAGGGGGTGATCCTCCTGGATGACCTCGAGGTGCTGACCGAGGGCGCCGTCCCAGGCTGCAACGACGACAACCCGTACCGGTAGACAACCGGCCGGACAGAACCACGGGGGCTTCGGGACGTTCTTCCACCCGAAGTCCCCGCCCCTCCTGGAAGAATGAAGCCCCATGGCGACCACCCGCATCGGCCTCGACCGGCTGCCGCCCGCCGCCCTCACCGCCGTCGAAGAACACACCGGCTCCCTCCTCACAGTCGATGAAACGGCCGAGGGCTTCAACAGCGAGATCGCGGCCCGCATCACCTCCGCCACGGGCACTTGGCACATCAAGGGCCTACGCACCGAACACCCCCGCGCCTGGACCCAGCACCGGGAGGCCGCCATCGCCCCCTTCCTCACCGGCCTGGCCCCCGCCCTCCGCTGGCGCGTCGAAGCCGCAGGCTGGGACATCCTCGGCTTCGAAGCCCTCACCGGCCACCATGCCGACTACGCCCCCGGCTCCCCCGACCTCCCCGAAGTCGCCGCCCTCCTGCGCCGCCTGGGCGAGACCCCGTGCCCCGGCATCGAACTACGTCACGCCGAACAGCGCCTGGAGCACTACGCCGCCCACCCCGACGACCTCCGCTTCTTCGCCGGGACCCACCTGCTCCACACCGACCTGAACAACGCCAACGTCCTCGTCGACGCTCACGCACCCCAGGGCGACCGGGCCCGCCTGGTCGACTGGGCCTGGGCCACCCGTGGAGCGGCCTGGCTCGACGCCGGCTACTGGATCATCTGGCTCATCGCCGCCGGTCACGCCCCCGCATCCGCCGAACACTGGGCCGCCGAGATCCCCTCCTGGCACACCGCCCCCGCCGAGGGCATCACCGCCTTCGCCGCCGCCAACCACAACCTGTGGTCCGAGATCAGCAACGGCGACCCTGATCCGTGGGCCCTGCGCCTCACGACCGCCGCGACCGCCTGGCACGCACACCAGAGTTGGTTGAGCCGGACTCTCCGCCCAGCGAGGCAAGATCAACAAAGATGTGAGAAAAAGTGAGATCACACGAGGAAGGCCCCAAACCTCTGAGAAGGTTTGGGGCCTTGACCTGGTACTTCTTGTGCACTCGGCAGGATTCGAACCTGCAACCTTCTGATCCGTAGTCAGATGCTCTATCCGTTAAGCTACGAGTGCTTGGCGTTCCGGGCTTTTCTGCCTGGTCGGCGTTGCGGGAACAACATTACATGACCTGCGCCGTGACGCGAAATCCATTGCCTGCACCCCACCTGACCTGCGGAAACACCCTTCTGGGGCCGATCTCGGCCGCCCCCTTGACCACGCCGGACGGACGACACGGATGGCGCGGGGTGGCGCGGACGACACGGACGGCCCCGCGCCAGGAACGGCCGAAGCCCCGTGCCAGGGGCACGGGGCTTCGGGGTGGAGCGGAGGCGGAGGGATTTGAACCCTCGATGGGCTTTAAGACCCAAACCGCATTAGCAGTGCGGCGCCATAGACCGGACTAGGCGACGCCTCCTCCACACACCTCGCGCGGACGCGAGTGGTGCGTGCAGATGATGACACAGTCGAACGCCGTGCCACCAATCGCCGCTCACGTTACTAGCCATGCGGGGGCCAGAGCAAAGCACTTCGGCGTGGTGGCGCAACGTCCGGGCGGCAGGCGCGTTAGAGAGGCGTGGGGGCTTCGGCCTCCGCCGGTCGGGGCGGCCCGGAGCGATCGGGAGCGATCGGCCCGCCGCCCGCCTCTCCGTCCTTCCGCTCCGTCCCCGCTACTCCGCCGTTCGTCGCGCTTCACCCGTCGTTCGGCGCCCGTCGTTCGTCGCCCGTCATCCCGTCGTCCGCATCCCGTCGTCCGTCGCATCCGCGGTCGCCCGTGATGCAGAGATTCCGGGGTGCAGAGATACAGGAGCCCGCATGTTGCGCCGTCTCGCTCTCGCCGCCGTCGTATCGCTCGCCGCCCTGTCCACCACCGCACCCGCCGCGACCGCCTCCGGCCCGCTGCCCTCCGCCGTGCCCACCTCCGGGCCCCTCTCCGCCGCCCATCCCGCGCTCGGGCCGCTGCCTGTGCCGCTCCCGCCGCTCCCCTCGTTCCTGGGCGGCGGCAACGGCAACGGCGGGGGCAAGGAGGAGCCCGCCGCGCGGACCCGGCTCACCGTGACCGTGGAGCGCTCCGGGGTCGCCGGGGCCGACGGGACGTTCGAGCTGACCTGCGGGCCGACCGGGGGCACGCACCCGGAGCGGCAGGGCGCCTGCGACCGGCTCGCGGAGGCCGGCGCCACCCGGGCGGGGCAGGAGCTGTTCCGGGCGGCGCCCGAGGGCACCATGTGCACCATGATCTACGGAGGCGACGCCTCCGCCCGCATCGTCGGGACGTGGGAGGGCAGGGCCGTGGACACCACCGTGACCCGGGGCGACGGCTGCGAGATCTCGCGCTGGAACAACCTGGTGCCGGTGCTCCCCGACGTCCGATAGGTCCCGTACCACCGAGCGTCCGCGCACGTCACAGGGTGCGCGGACGCTCACTTCTCAGGCAGGTGGCGGGGGCGCCGCGCACAGAACCTTGGTGAGAGCTCCCCCTCATCCGCCGCCCCCAGCCCCTCCCCTGGCCTTAGACTCCTCCAGTGACAGTCTGCGGCCCGAGGGGCAAGATGGGGCCCGCTGTCGGCAAGGTGCGGTAATCAGGGAGGAAGCGTCGTCGTGAGCAGCAGGCCATCCCGAGGCACTGCTCGCCTCGCAGCCATACTCGATGCCCTTCCGGACGGGCTTCTGCTCGTCAATTGCAACGGCACGGTCGTCAACGCCAACGCCATCGCCCTCGAAATGTTCGAGACCCCGGGCACCGCGCTCGTCGGTCGCGGACTGCTGGATCTGCTGCCGGAGTTCGACTCCCAGCTGATCCCGGGATCGATGCGCCGGCCCGAGGCTGCGGACGAGCAGGGCAGGACCAAGCCGACGCGCATGGTCGCGCGCCGCACGGACCGGCACGAGTACCCGGTCGAGGTCACCAGCGCGAGCCTGGACAGCGGTCAGGCCGCGTACAACGACATCCACTCCAGCTACACCGGTGACGAGCTGCTCATGCTCGTCGTACGGGACCTCTCCGGCACCGTCGACACCGAGGCCGAGCTGGCCCGTTCGCAGCGCCAGACCGAGATGATCCTGCGCGCCGCCTCCGAGGGCGTCGTGGGCACCGACACGGACGGGCGCGTCGTCCTCGTCAACCCCGCCGCCGCCCAGATCCTCGGCTTCCGGGCCAGTGACCTCGGCGGCCAGGAGCTGCACCCGCTGATCCTGCACTCGCGGGCGGAGGGCGAGCCGTTCCCGTACGAGGAGTCGCCGCTCGCCGACACCCTCAAGTCCGGGCGCAAGCACCGCGTACGCGGCCAGGTGCTCTGGTCCAAGAGCGGTGCTCAGGTGCCGGTGGACCTGACGACCGCGCCGGTGCGCGACGGGGACCAGCTCGTCGGCGCCGTGATGACCTTCACCGACCGCAGGCCGTACGAGGAACTCTCCGCCCAGCACAAGAACGTCGTCGCCGAGCTGACCACGAGCCACTCCGACGAGGTCACCGCCCTCAAGGAGGCTCAAGCGGCCGAGCTGGAGGCGCTCAAGGAGGCCCACGCCGCCGAGCTGGCCGACCGGAGCGAGCGGTACGCCGCCGAGCTGGAGGAGCAGACCGAGCGGATCGCCGCCCTGGGCGCCCAGCACTCCCAGCTCACGGCCGTCCTCGGCGGTTCGCTGCGCGGGCCCCTGGAGGAGCTGCGCGGTGAGCTGTCCACGCTCGCCGCCGACCCGGCCGGGCAGCTGTGGCCCGAGGCCAACCAGATCCTGCACCACCTGGCCGCCGGGTACGCCCGGATGACCACCCTCGTCGACAACGTGCTGGGCTACCAGCGCCTCGACTCCGGCGTGGAGGGGCTGCACAAGGCCCCCGCGATGGTCGACGGGATCGTGACGGGCGGTATCGACGGAGCGGTCGAGCTGATCGGCCCGGGGCGCGCCCAGTTCGCCGTGCACGCCCCGCCGATCGAGGCCGAGGTCGACGCGCGTCAGCTCGCCACCGCCCTCGCCCATCTGGTCGCGGACGTCTGCGGCGTCGACTCGACGGGCAAGACCCGGACCGTTCCCGGCACCGGTTACGTCGACTCGACGGTGGTCGTGGCCGCCGCCCAGCGCGGTGACGCCGTCCGGATCGAGGTGCGCGGGCCGTTCGCCGGGGGAGACCCGGTGCACGAGCCGATCGTGCGCGGCATCGTCCAGGCCCACGGCGGTGTCCTCCAGACGCACGAGATGCCGGGGATGAGCGGCAGCGCGTACGTGCTCGACATCCCGATCGGCGCCGGCTCGGGCACCATCGCGCCCCCGGAAGCCCCTGTGGAGCCGGCCGTGGCTCCGCAGCCGCCCTCCCCCGAGGGTGTCGGGGCGCCGGGTGTCACCAGTGGCGGGCGGCGCCGGGCGCGCCGGTCGTCGACCGACGCGTTCCTGGGCAGCCCCGGCGGAGCGCCCGAGGCCGAAGCGGTCGCCGCCGAGGCAGGGGTCCCGGGAGCGGCAGGACCGGGGGACGGTCCCGTCGCCGAGCCGACCGGGCGGCGCCGGGCCCGCCGTGGGCCCGCGGCGCCCGAGGAGACGGCTCCCGAGCTGATCCCGGCCCAACAGGCCGGCGAGGGGTCGGGGCGCAGGCGTGGACGGCCCAGCCCGGCGGAGATCGGCGCGGCGGTGGGCAGCGGTCCGGCGGAGACCGGCGCGGCGGGGAGCGGTGCTCCTCAGGGCGGTCCGCCGCAGATCGGGCCGCCCGAAATCGGCCTGCCTCAGGGCGGTCCGTCCCAGAACGTTCTGCCTCCGGTCGGTTCGTCGCACGTCGGTCCGGCCGGGCCCGGAGCGTCGGAGGCCGAGCAGGGGGCAGCCCAGCTGCAAGCTCAGCAGCCCCAGCCCCAGCAACGCCAGGCCCTCGCGCTGACCTCCGCCGCGCCCGCCGCGCCTTCCGAGGGGTCCGTCGTCACCGCGGCCGAGGGTGCCCAGGGCGCCGGGCGCCCCCAGCGCGGGCAGACCGTGCCCCCGCAGGGCGTCCCGGCCGACCCGCAGCAGCCGGTACCGCCCTCCGGGCGTCGGGCACGGCGCGAGGGGGAGCACCGCCCGGCGCTCCCCGCCCTCGCGGCCGGCAACGGCGGTACGGGCTCCGAGCAGGGCCGGAGCGGCCAGAGCGGCCAGAACCAGCCCCTGGGCGAGGCCCACGCCCTCGGCCAGGCACAAGGGCAGGCATCGACCCCGGCTCCAGCCCAGGCACAGGCACAGGCCCAGCAGCCCGGTGGGCGACGGGCCCGCCGAGCCCTGGCCGCCGCCCAGGAGCGCACCGCAGCCGAGGCCGGTCCGCGTACCGCCTTCGCCCTGCCGCCCGCCGACGCCGACCGGGCACCGACCGCCCCGGACACCGCCCCCGAGGCCGCACCCGCGCCCGTACAGGCACCGGTCAACGCCCCCGTCCCCCCGCCCGGCGACGAGAACCACCACGCGCGCACCGCCCCGGAGGCCGGTCACACGCCCCCGCAGGCCCACCCCATGCCCCCGCACGCACCCCACGCCGACTGGCCCGGCACCCCGGACCAGGGCTCCGGCGACGGCGTACCGCTCCACGGCCCGGACACGGCGCCGGACGAGCAGCCCTGGGGCGCCGCACCGCAGGTCCCGGCCCCCGACGCGGCCCCGCACGGCCCCCGCCCCGCACCGGACGACCGGTCCTGGGGCGGCACCGGCCGGACCGCCCACACCACCGGCACCGCGGCCGTCCCCGCGGCGCACCCGGCCGACTCCGACGCGGGCCTCGCGGTGCCGGATGCCCGGCGGCAGCCGTTGCCCGCCGAGGAGCCGATGGCGGGCGGTGGCCCGGACTCCACCCAGGGGCGGGCGTTCAGCGTGCGGACGCTGGGCCAGGGGGTGCCGTTCGCGCAGCACCTCCCTCACCAGCCGCACCAGCCCGCCCAGCCCAACCAACTCGCTCAGCCCGGCCAGCCCGCACAGCCGAACCAGCCCGGCCAGCCCGGCCAGCCCGGCCAGCCCGGCCAGCAGCAGAGCCTCGGCGGTGCCGGCCGGCGCCGCAAGCTCGCCGCTCCTCCCGAGGGCGAGCGCCCCACCGCCCAGCCGTCCACCACCGGCACGGACCCCGCCGCCCCGGACGCACAGAGCCAGCACCCCCAGGGCCCCCAGCCCGCTCAAGCGCCCCAGGGACCCCAGCCGCCCCAGACACCCGCGACCAACCCCAACCCCAACCCCAGCTCCGCCCCTGCCTCCGGCTCCGGTTCCGGCCAGTTGCTGGCGCCTCCGGTGGCCGAGGGGCGCGCGTACGCCATAGGGGCGCCCGACGAGGGTGCCGAGGGCCCGGAGCCGCTGGACGGGCCCGGCGGCGCGGTGGAGGTCGCCAACCGGCCGCAGCCCCACCCCCTCGACGACGAGCTGCCGCCCGAGCCGCTGGACAACCCGCGCCGGCTGCTCGTCTGGCCCGCCCCCGACGTACCGACCCAGCAGGCGCTCAGCGACCGGGGCTACCGTCCGGTGATCGTCAACTCCCGTGAGGAGGTCGACGCCCAGATCGCCGCGTTCCCCGCCGCGCTCTTCGTCGACCCGCTGACCGGTCCCATCACGCGTACGGCGTTGCAGTCGCTGCGCCAGGCAGCGGTCGCCGCCGAGGTCCCGGTGCTGGTCACGGCCGGTCTGGGGCAGGCGACCCGGGAGGCCGCGTACGGGGCCGACCCGGCCGTGCTCCTCAAGGCGCTGGCCCCCCGCGACAGCGAGCAGCACCCGCCCCGCGTCCTCCTGATCGAGGAGCACGAGGAGATCGCGGCGGCGCTGGCCCAGACCCTGGAGCGGCGCGGGATGCAGATCGCCCGCGCGGCGACCGACAGCGAGGCCGTCGACCTGGCGGGCCGGATGCGGCCGAACCTGGTGGTCATGGACCTGATGCAGGTACGCCGCCGGCGCGCCGGGATCATCGACTGGCTACGGGCCAACGGACAGCTGAACCGCACTCCGCTGGTCGTCTACACCTCGGCCGGGATGGACCCCTCGGAGCTGCCGCGGCTCGCTTCCGGGGAAACCGTTCTCTTCCTGGCGGAGCGGTCCACCAGCGACGAGGTGCAGTCCCGGATCGTCGACCTGCTGGCGAAGATAGGCACCAACTAGGAACCCAGGACGCACGCACACAACAGGGCGGGGGCGGTACGGATGATCCGTACCGCCCCCGCCCTGTTTCACGTGAAACCAAGACGAGAGGTCAGAGCTGGGTGACGTCCAGCTCCCCGTCCGCGTACTGCTTCCGGATCACCTTCTTGTCGAACTTGCCGACGCTCGTCTTCGGTACGGCGGGGATCACCGACCAGCGCTCCGGCAGCTGCCACTTCGCGATGCCCGACTCGGCGAGGAACGCCTTCAGCGCCTCGTAGTCGGTCCCGGCCGTGCCCTCCTTGAGGACCACCGTCGCCAGCGGCCGCTCGCCCCACTTCTCGTCCGGTACGGCGACGACGGCCGCCTCCGCGACGTCCGGGTGGGCCATCAGCGCGTTCTCCAGGTCGACGCTGGAGATCCACTCGCCACCCGACTTGATGACGTCCTTGGCCCGGTCGGTGAGGGTGAGATAGCCGTCGCTGCTGATCAGGCCGACGTCGCCGGTCTTCAGCCAGCCGTCCTCGCTGAACTTGTCCTCGGGCCGCAGGTGCTCGCCGTCGGCCCCGCCGTAGTACGAGGCGGCGATCCAGGCACCACGGACCTCCAGCTCACCGGCCGACTCGCCGTCCCACGGCAGGTGCTCGCCCGCCGGACCGACCAGCCGGGCCTCCACACCGGCCGGGAAGCGGCCCTGGGTGATGCGGTACGGCCACTCCTCCTCGGCGCTCAGTCCGGCCGGCGGGTGGGCCATGGTGCCCAGCGGCGAGGTCTCCGTCATGCCCCAGGCGTGGCAGAGCCGGACACCGAGCTTGTCGTACGCCTCCATCAGGGAGGGCGGGCAGGCCGCGCCGCCGATGGTCACGTTGGCCATGGAGGTGAGGTCGCGCGGGTTGGCGGTGACCTCGGCGAGGAGTCCCTGCCAGATGGTGGGGACCGCGGCGGCGTGCGTGGGGCGCTCGCGCTCGATCATCTCGGCGAGGGGCGCGGGCTGGAGGAAGCGGTCCGGCATGAGCATGTTGACGCCGCTCATGAACGTGGCGTGCGGCAGCCCCCAGGCGTTCACGTGAAATTGGGGGACGACGACGAGCGTGGTGTCCTTGTCGGTCAGCCCCATCGACTCGGACATGTTGACCTGCATGGAGTGCAGGTAGATCGAGCGGTGGGAGTAGACGACGCCCTTGGGGTCCCCGGTGGTGCCGGAGGTGTAACACATGGCCGCGGCCTGGCGTTCGTCCAGCTCGGGCCAGTCGTACGTGGTCGGGCGGCCCGCGATCAGCTCCTCGTACTCGTGCACGCGCGGCGCGACCCCGGCGAGCGCCGAGCGGTCGCCGGGCCCGGACACGACCACGTGCTCGACGCTCGGGAGGTGGGGCAGGAGCGGCACGAGGAGCGGCAGCAGTGTGCCGTCCGCGATCACCACCTTGTCGTCCGCGTGGTTGACGATCCAGGCGAGTTGTTCGGGCGGCAGCCGGAGGTTGAGGGTGTGGAGCACGGCGCCCATGGAGGGGATCGCGAGGTAGGCCTCCACATGGACGGCGTTGTTCCACATGAGGGTGGCGACCCGCTGGTCGCCGTCGATGCCCAGCTCGTCGCGGAGCGCGTTGGCCAGCTGGGTCGCGCGGGTGCCGATCTCGGCGAAGGTGCGTCGGTGCGGCTCGGGTTCGCCGGTCCAGGTCGTGACCTGCGACTTCCCATGGATCGTCATCCCGTGGTGCAGGATGCGGGTGACAGTCAGCGGTACGTCCTGCATGGTGCTCAGCACGGCGTCCTCCCGGTAGGCGCTACGCGGCAGTAAGGTTGCGCTGATTCTGCGCACATACCAAGCGGTATGTCACTACTGGCGGGAGAAAATTCCTGTCCGGGGGCGTTCCGGGCCCCGCGGAGCACTGTTCCGAGATCGCTGAGCCCTCAACGCACCGGCGTCAGCTCCGGGTCCTCACGGAGCTTGCCGAGGGCGCGGGAGACGGCGCTCTTCACCGTACCGACCGACACCCCGAGCACCTCGGCCGTCTGGGCCTCGCTGAGGTCCTCGTAGTACCGCAGGACGACCATCGCGCGCTGGCGGTCCGGGAGCTTGAGCACCGCGCGCCACATCGCGTCGTGCAGGGACTGCTGCTCGGCCGGATCGGGCGCCGGGACGCCGCCCTGCTCGGGCAGCTCCTCACAGGCGAACTCGTCGACCTTGCGCTTGCGCCACTGCGAGGTCCGGGTGTTCAGCAGCGCCCGGCGGACATAGCCGTCGAGCGCCCGGTGGTCCTCGATCCGCTCCCACGCGACGTACGTCTTGGCGAGCGCGGTCTGCAGCAGGTCCTCCGCGTCGCACGGGTTCGCGGTGAGCGAGCGCGCGGTGCGCAGCAGGACCGGGCCCCGGGCCCTGACGTACGAGGAGAACGACGCGTACGGCGTGTACGCGTGGTGGCCGGCGGCGGTGGCGGAAGCCGCCCTGGAGGCGCCCGTGCAGACTGGCGTGGTCATGTACCCAACGCTAGGAGCGGGGGCCGCCCGGGGGATCGCCCCCAGGTCCCGAAGCGCCGTCCGCCTCAGGTTGTAGGGGCAGCACACCCTCCACCTCCTGAAGGTGGAGGGCCCACGGCCGGGCCGTAGGGGTCCGCCCCCGACTCCGTACGGGGCCCCGCGCCGGTGACCAGCTGTCCGCGCCGGGGGCCCACCGCCTTCCGTACCGAGGGCCGGCCACCGTACGCGCCGAGGATCAGCCCCGGCAGCAGTCCAGCAGCCGCAGCGATTCGACGACCCAGCGGGAGGCCGCGCGATCGGTGGGCGTGATCGGCGAGCGTGACCGGTGGGCGTGATCGGTGATCGGTGATCGCGATCGGTGAGCGTGACCCGTGAGCGTGATCGGCTTCCCATGGAAGTACGCCGCCGGGTTCCGCGCGCCTGGCCGAGCGACGAGAACAACGGCGACAGCCCGTACGGGACACCGAAGTGCCGCCGCACGGGCTGCTGTTCAGACGACCGGCACCCACCCCCCGGGAGGCGCCGACCTCCTGTTCACCGAAGAGGCGTCACCCTAGGCGCACCGCCCACGGGACTTCACCAGAAGAACGGGGTGAAGTTCACGGCGACGCTGTGGTCCGACTGGTCGATGGCGGTGAAGGCCGACCCGCTCACCTGGGCCGAGGTGTTCTGGTTGGACGCGCCGGGTCCGACGGCCTGCTGCTGGGTGGTCGAGGAGTTGCCGGTGTTGTTGCCGCCGACGCCACTGCCGCCGACCGTCGCCACGGCCGCGTTCGATCCGTCGTTCGCGAAGGAGCCGTTGTCCGCCAGGGCCACTCCGCCGCAGAGCGCGACGGTCAGAGGCAGCGCGGCGACTGCGGCGAGAACACGAGCGGTACGGATGCTTGCCATGTCAATTCCTCCAGGGAACCGGAAGTGCGGCTTCAAAGGTCCATGTGCGGCTGGTTCCGGGGAAGTTGGCCGACCGCCCCGGCGCTGGTCACGACGTCGCGAGACCAGAGTTGCCCAGCACATCCCCGGCGAACCATGCTGTGCCGCCTGATTCCCCCGCAAGCATGAAGAAGAGGCGATAAACCTCCTATGCGGCAGGGAATGTCCAGGCGGGCGATGCCACCACGCCACCCCTTGCCCCACAGGAAAAAGCGTTTCGCCACTGCCCCCCTCCGCCCTCCCCACACCTTCCCCCACTTCCCATACTCGAACAGGTGTACGAGACTAGGCCCATGGCCACCATCGACCGGCAGACCGCCACCCTGGCCCTCGCCCACGCCCTCTCCGCCGCCGGGCGCGGGCTCCCCGTCTTCCCCCTGTCCGCCACCAAGCTCCCCGCGCTGCGCTCCCCCCACCACGGCGAGCAGCCGCCGGCCCACTGCCGGGGCGAGTGCGGGCTGCCGGGCCACGGGGTGCACGACGCCACCACCGACCCCGCGGCCATCCGCGCCCTCTTCGCCGCCGCACCCCGGGCCACCGGCTACGGCATCGCCTGCGGACGCGCCCCGCACCGGCTCATCGGCGTCGACCTGGACATCGACACCGCGCACGGCAACGACTCGGTGGGCGCCCTCCAGCAGCTGGCGCTCCAGCACCTGTTCACCATCCCGCCGACGGTCACCGTGCTCACCCCGAGCGGCGGCCGCCACCTCTGGCTCACCGCCCCCGCCGACACCACGGTCCCCAACTCGGCCGGCCGCCTCGCCCCCGGCATCGACGTCCGCGGCAACGGCGGCTACCTGGTCGGCCCCGGCTCGGTCACCACCCACGGCCGCTACCGCCTGGCACCCGGCACCGCCCATCTCCCCCCGGCCCCCTGCCCCCGCGCGCTGCTGCGCCTCCTGACGCCTCCACGACGCGAACCCAGCACTCCCGGCAGGGAAACGGCCCCCGGCCGCCGGGGCGAAGGCCTGATCCAGTTCGTCCTGGCGGCCCACGAGGGCCAGCGCAACACCCGCCTGTTCTGGGCGGCCTGCCGCGCCTACGAGCACGGCTTCGGTGACGCCCTGGCCGACGCCCTCACCACCGCCGCGGTCCGCACGGGCCTCACGGAGACGGAGGCCCGCGCCGCCATCGCCTCGGCGGAACGGCTGACACGGGGGCAGGGCTACTGAGTTCGCGGCGAGGGACGGAGGTGAGTGCGCGCAATCCTCCGTTGCCGGCCCCCGGCAACGAGCGGCGTACCTCTGTGCAGGAAACACCCGTACCGCTTCCGCCCTCACGACCACATCACGCAGGCCGACGGCACGTCCACCCGCACACGCCTCGGCGGCGACCCGCAGGAGCACCCGGTGGCCCGCCCGGGAACAAAGGTCGAGGTCACCTCCTGGCGGGCCCAGATCCGGTACGTGGACTCCGCATCCGCGCGGCGGTACACGAACGCGGACGTACGAGGCGACTACCGCACCCCCTCGGCCTCGGCATCGCCCTGTTCGGAGTGGCGGCCGTGCTGGGCACGCTCGCGACACGGTGGAGCAGTCGACGTACGGCCAAGGCCTACCCCTGGCAGACCGGTCTCACGGCCACCGGTGGGGTGGGCCCGGTCATCCTGGCGACCACCCTGGACCCGACGGGCGTCTTCCACCGCAAGGAGGTCCCGAGCACCCTCGCCCCACTCCGCCTCCGCCCGCCCTACAGAACGGGCAACCCCGAGGGCCCAGCCGTCGACAGCCGGTCGTTGGTGCTGGAGTGCGAGGACGGGGGCGTACGGGTCCTGGTCGTGGCCCGGAGAAAGGGCATGCCGGTGGTGCTGGGGGCCCTGGGGTCACTACAGCCGGCACCGGAATCGCCGAGCCGGACGACGAGGACGCGTTCTCGCTGACGTTCATGTGTGCCTTCACAGAGCCCAGCGCCCAGAGCCCAGCACCCAGAGCCCGGCACCCAGGACATCGCTCTCAGCTTCGACACCCATGCCTGCTCAACCCCCGTCCAGAACACCGTGTACGGGCGCGTACGACGGATGGAGCTGGACGGAGACACCCTCCGGGTGCCCCCGGGCCCCTCCTTCCGTCGCCCTCCCCGTACGAGCAGTACGCAACGAAAGCGGCCCCCGACCGATTCTCCTGGTCAGGGGCCGTTCACCTGGCGGTGGGTGTGGGATTTGAACCCACGGTGACATCGCTGCCACGACGGTTTTCAAGACCGTTCCCTTAGGCCGCTCGGGCAACCCACCCCGCGTCGGCGGCCCCGGGCCGTGACGGCCGATGGGCCGTCAGGCCCCGTGGGGCCGGTTCGACGCGTAGGACAGCCTAGCCGGTCAGTTGTCGCCTTCGCGCTGGCCCAGGGTGACTTCGGCCGTGGCGGTCTTGCCGTCGCGCTCGTACGTCAGGGTCACCTTCTCGCCGGGCTTGCGGGTCCAGATCTCGCCGATCAGGGTCGGGCCGCTGTCGATAACGGTGTCGTTGAACTTGGTGATCACGTCGCCCGGCTTCAAGCCCGCCTTGGCCGCCGGGCCGTCCGGGGTGATGGCGGGGGTGCCGCCCGCGCCCTCGGCGGAGATGGCGGCGCCGCCGGTCTTCTCCTCCATCGTCACCGTCGCGCCGATCACCGGGTAGACCGGCCTGCCCGTCTTGATCAGCTGCTCGGCGACGTTCTTCGCCTGGTTGATCGGGATCGCGAAGCCGAGGCCGATCGAGCCGGCCTGGGACTGGCCCAGGCCGCCGCCCGTCGACTGGATCGCGGAGTTGATGCCGATGACCGCGCCCGTCGCGTCCAGCAGCGGGCCGCCGGAGTTGCCCGGGTTGATCGAGGCGTCGGTCTGGAGGGCGCTCATGTACGAGTTCTTGCTGCTGGAGCCGTCCCCGGAGGCGACCGGGCGGTTCTTCGCGCTGATGATGCCTGTCGTGACCGTGTTGGACAGGCCGAAGGGGGCGCCGATCGCGATCGTCGAATCGCCGACCGCCACGCTCTCCGAGTTGCCGAGAGGGAGGGGGGTCAGACCCGACGGGGGGTTCTTGAGCTTGAGCACGGCCACGTCGTAGCCCTGGGCCCGGCCGACGACCTCGGCCGCGTACTTCTTGCCGTCGGAGAACGTCGCCGACAGTTCGCCGGACTCCGCCGCGGAGGCCACCACGTGGTTGTTCGTGAGGATGTGGCCCTCCTTGTCGTAGACGAAGCCCGTACCCGTGCCGCCCTCGCCGTCGCCGCCCTGCGCGTCGATCGTGACCACGCTGGGGAGCGCCTTCGCCGCGACCCCGGCCACGGTGCCCGCCGGGCGCTTGAGGTCCCTCGGGGAGTCCGATGCGGAGACCGTGGTCGAACTGCCGGAGGAGCCGTTGTCGTTGCGGTCGGCCGCCCAGTAGCCGAACGCGCCGCCGACGCCGCCCGCGACCAGTGCCGCCACCGCCACCGCCGCGACCAGTCCGCCCGCGCCCCGGCGCTTCCCGTTGCCGTGGGAGGGGCCGGGCTGCGGGACCGGGGCGCCCCAGACCGGGCCGTTGCCGCTCCCGTTGCCGATGCCGCCGCCGGGCGTGTGGGCCGCGCCGCCGCCGTACGACGGGACCGCGGGCGGGGGCGGGGGCCAGGAGGCGGCGTCGGCGGGGGGCTCGGGCGCTGCGCCGTACGGGGGGTGGGGCGGCTGGGAGGGCTGCTGCGGGGTGTGGGGCGAGTGAGAGGCGTGGACCTGGTGGGGCGCGGGCCCGCCGGGGTGTGCCGCGGAGTCCTGCGGGGCGGCCGCGTGCGTCGGGGAGCCCTGGTGCGTGGGGGTGTGGCGCGGTGCGTCCGCGTGCGCCGGAGTGGGGGGCGCGGCCGGGGCGGCCGGGGGCGTGGCCTCCGTACCGGAGCCGCCCGTGGACTCCTCGCGCACGCCGTCCGCCCTCGGAGGCGCCGGAGTCATGGTGCCGTCCGCGGTCGGAGGCGCCGGAGTCGTGGCGTCGTCCGCGGCCGGGTCGGGAGTGGTGGCCGGCACGGGAGGTGCGGGCGGAACGGACGGCACGGCCGGTACCGCGTTGCCCTCGGTGCCCTCGTTCTCGGTGCTCACAGCTCTTTACTCCTCGGTTCCACTCGGCATCCAGTCGGCGTTCGGCAAGAAATCCGCTGTGCACGTGTCTGCGGTCAGCTTTTCCCACAGCACGTCGGGCCACTGTAAGCAGGACCTGTGCATCCGCACACCAATCTTTACATCAGACAAAACAGACCTCCAGGGTGACATGTGCTCACCTACCCCCGTGGCGGTGACACCATGACGAAGGTGACCCACGCACGGCAGCGCAGCGCGCACACCTCGATCCAGGTCGTCGCCCATCGCGGGGCGTCCGACGATGCCCCCGAACACACCCTGGCCGCCTACCGCAAGGCGATCGAGGACGGTGCCGACGCCCTGGAGTGCGACGTCCGGCTGACCGCCGACGGCCACCTCGTCTGCGTACACGACCGCCGGGTGAACCGTACGTCGAACGGGCGCGGCGCCGTCTCCGCCCTGGAGCTCGCCGATCTCGCCGCCCTCGACTTCGGCTCCTGGAAGGACCACGAGGAGTCGCCGGACTGGGATCCGGTGCCGGGCGAGCTCACCTCCGTACTCACCCTGGAACGGCTCCTGGAGCTCTTCACCGAGGTGCGGGCCACCGGGCGGCCTCTCCAGCTGGCCATCGAGACGAAGCACCCCACCCGTTGGGCCGGACAGGTCGAGGAGCGGCTCCTGCACCTGCTGGACCGCTTCGGCCTGGCCTCACCGCCCGCCGACGAGCCCTCCCCCATCCGCATCATGAGCTTCTCCGGGCGCTCCCTGCACCGCGTCCAGGCCGCCGCCCCCACTCTGCCCACGGTCTACCTGATGCAGTTCGTGTCCCCCCGGCTGCGCGACGGACGGCTCCCCGCCGGTTCCCGGATCGCCGGCCCCGGCATGCGGATCGTGCGCAGCCACCCCGGATACATCGAGCGGCTGCACCGGGCGGGCCACCGGGTCCACGTGTGGACCGTGAACGAACCGGCCGACGTGGAGCTCTGCGCCGAACTCGGCGTCGAAGCGATCATCACCAACCGGCCGAAGCAGGTTCTGTCCCAACTGGGCCGCATTTAGCACACAACAGCACCCCAGCACCACCCATCACGACCATGACAGGGAGTACACCGGCGCATTCACCGCGCGTTCAGTCGTGTCGAGTGCGTCACCGACCGCCCCCTGGCCGGTTTCCGGTGCAGCTCAGTGGGGCATCCAACCCGTGGCGTGGGGCAAAGGAGGTCTCGGGGGTGGCGTTGGTGGTGGCACAAGAGGTGCCTGCGTCGTCGAGCATGGCCGTTCCTCATGGCCCTGCGGGCGTGGGGCAGGCACGACACCGGATGCGTGAGCAGTTGCGCAGCAACGGGGTGTCGGACGCGGTCGTGGACGACGCTGTTCTCATTCTTTCCGAACTGCTCAGCAACGCCTGTAGACACGGCAGACCGCTGGGGCGGCACACGGATGTCGGTGACGGCGACATCCGGGCCGCCTGGCGGGTGGAGACGAGCGGCGGGCTGACCGTGGAGGTCACCGACGGCGGCGGGCCGACCCGGCCCGTTCCGTCCACCCCTTCGGTGACGGCGCGCGGCGGCCGGGGGCTCAACATCATCAGCGCCCTGGCTCAGGAGTGGGGCGTACGGGACGACTCGTCGGGCGAAGTCACCGTCTGGGCCCATGTCTCCTCCCAGAAGCCACCCGGGCTGAGCGGGAGCGGACCGGGCAGGGACGCTCTGGGCGGCAGGGCCGGGCGAGGCAGGGACGCACTGGGGAGGGACGCACTGGGCTCGGTCGGCGGGCTGACCGGATTCGAAGGGCTGGACTTCTCCGACGTCCTCGACGACGCGAGCTGAGAGAGCCGTGGTCCTCGAAGGCTGCGACTGACGGATGTGGCGCCGCTGACGAGGGTGTCGGCCGGCGGAGGTGCCGGCCGGCGGGGGTGGTGACCGGCGCGTGTGCCGTGGTGGTGTCGCGGGCGGCTAGGCTCGCGCCGAGACCGCACTGTCGCAATCGGGAGAATGCCCACCATGGCCAAGAAGCGCCCTCAGACCAAGGCCGGGAAGCAGCAGCTCAAGGGCGGTGAGATCCCGGTCGTCGGGGCCCGTGAGCCCTGCCCGTGCGGTTCGGGCCGTCGCTACAAGGCGTGTCACGGACGTGCCGCGGCCCAGGCCGTGACCGAGCTGGTCCACCGCCCGTTCGAGGGCCTCGCGGGTGAGTGCGACTGGGTCGCCCTGCGCGAGCTGGTGCCCGCCGCCACGGTCGAGCTGACGCTGAAGGGCGGACTGCCCGAGGGCGTTCCGTCGGTGACGCTGGCGACCGTTCTGCCGATGGCCTGGCCGGCCCTGCGCCGCGACGACGGTTCCGTCCTGCTCGCCCTGCAGAACGACACCTCCTCCGGCGACCTCAGCCGCGACCTCGCGGACACTCTCCAGCGTGCGCTGGAGGTCGAGCCCGGCACCCCGGTCACCGCCCGCCGCGTACCGGCCGACGGGCCGCGCCTGCAGGATCTGCTCGACCCGGACGCCGCGTTCGAGCCGGTCGTCCACACGGGGTTCGAGTTCTGGGTGCCCGACGCGGAGAACGCCGCCCCCGAGGTGTCCGCCTCCCTGGAGCGCGCGAACGCCGCCGCGATCCCGACGACGCTGCTCTCCGGCGTCGACGCCGCGTACTGGTGCGAGACCCCGGAGAAGAACCACCTCCGCTGGGTCATGCCGCACCCCGAGGAGCAGCTCCTCGACGCCCTCGCCCGGCTGCACGCCGCCGGCACCTCCTCGCTCGGCGAGGACACCCGGCTGGTCGGCTCGTTCCGGGCGCACGGTCTGGTCGTTCCCGTCTGGGATCTGCCGAGCTCGATGGGGGCCGAGGCGTGCGAGAAGCCCGCCGTCGCGTTCGCCGAGCGGCTGGCGACGGCACTCGCCTCCGACGCCCCGCTCACCGCCGAGGAGCGCCGTGCGCGCGGTGGCCTCACCAACCGCCAGGTGACGCTCAGCTGACCCTGGCGGCGCCCCGCCGAGTCGGTGACCCGCGTCACAACTCACCGTACTCACAAGTAAATCCCCGCCCTCATAGGCGAGATCGAATTTGCGAACGGCAGATCTCTTGTTACCGTTCTAGAAGCCCGGTCGCTGGTGCATCCCCCGTCGCCAGCGACCGGGCGCCTTCGTCTCCGGACGCGGCCCGTACCGTCCGGCCCCCGGAACCCCTCGCCCCGCCGCCCGGAACCCGCCTCCGCGGACTCGGCCCGATGCGCCCGGCGCACAACAGCGGCGGCGCCCCCCTCACCGGCCCCGCGCCCGCGCACTCCGCCACCGTCACATAAACGCCGGGGCCGCCGGCCGACCCCATCAGCGGGAGTACGGGACGGAGTTCCGCGCCTCGTCGCCCTCCGGCGTCACCAGCTCGGGACCGCACCGCACCGCAGGACAGCCGCACCGCCCCGCCGGACAGCCGCACCGTGCAGCGCCGTGGGAACCACCCATGCCCTCAACAGGAATTCTCGATGGCGATTTCGGCGGTGGCAGAGAAGAGGACGCGGTGCCGTCTGCGGACACCTCATCAGAAAGCATCCTTTCACGGCTTTCTGATGAGCTGTCCACAGATTTTTCACCGACACCCACGGAAGCGACGATCGGAATCCGGCGCGCGAACACGGCGACAGCCGTAAGTCCGATCATGCGGATATTCACGGTGTCCCCCTTGCCGTCCACGCGGACAATCGCGGATACGCGTGGACATTCGGGGGATCCGACGGCATCGATGCAGGGCAGGGACAGGGACTGAACGGGTACGGGCGGGCGAGCCGCCCGCACCCGCCCGCCGGCACCCGCCCGCCCGTACCCGAGCGCCCGTCAGTAAGCGAGTCGGCTGCCGCCGTCCGGGGCGCTCGTGCTCGCCTCGACCAGCGCGTCCAGGACCGCCTCGACGTCCGGGAGCCAGGGAGCCGCCCCCACCGGAGCGCCGCCCTTCACGGCCCGGCGGAAGACAGGGGCCGCCGGGACCGAGGCCGCCGGAGGTGAAGGGGCCCGCTCCCAGCGCACCTGGCCCGCGCCGATCTCGGACGGGGGCAGGACGAGATAGCCGCCCTCCCCGTGGAACCGGAGCGAGCTGGGCACCCAGTCCTTGCTGTACAGCAGCTCGCCGAGCCGTTCCAGCGTGTACGGGGCCACCAGCAGCGACCACCGGGTGGGCGTCGCCACCACGGGCCCCAGCCGCATGCCCATGCGGTCCAGGGCGACCAGCGCTCTCGCCCCGGCCAGCGCGGGCAGGCTCACCGCGCAGGGGGCCCGGCCACCGGTCGCCAGCATCACCGGGGCGGCGGGGCGGTTGGTCCACCACCAGCGCACCATGCGCTCGTCCGTGGTGGCGGCCAGCAGTCCGGGATCGAAGGGGTGCGCGCCGGGAACGGCGCAGTCGGGGTCGAGGCAGGCGCAGCCGACGCCACGCCCGTCCTGTAGGGCGGCCGACGCTGTCCCGGCTCCGGGAAGCACGGGCCATCGCCATGCGGTGGCGAAGGTCAGGGCCGCGTCGAGGCGGGCGGCCCCCTCCTTGCGCCGGAGCCGGAGCCTGCGTCGCCTTCCGAGGATCTCGCGCATGAGCGCTCGTTCCTTTCCGTTGAACGCCGAGTCCACATGACGCCACGCGTGAAGGACAGCGCGTGTACGTCTCTTCGCTGTGCGTACGTGCTCATCAGGTTCTGCGGTACGGGCGTGCCTTCGATACCGAGCGTGAGCCGAGCCGAGCCGAGTGGAACCGATCCGAGTGGAACCGTTCTGGGGTGGTGCCGAGCTGCGTGGAGCCGGAAGCGCCTGTCACGGGCGCCTCGTGCCTGCCGGCCGGGCCCGAACCCCGCCGCGTGGGGCGGAGACATGACCGTCACTGATCGCGACCGTCATGGGTAAGGACGTCCGGACGTGCTGCCAGGTTCCTGGGCGATCACATCCGCCCCGGGCGTCCGCCCCGAGCATCTGCCCCTGACATCCATCCCGGGCGTCCGCCTGAACATCCGCCCTGAAGCGTCTGCCCTGAGCATCGTCGATTACGTACCCAGCCTGCCCGGAATGACGCCGACCCGGGGATTTCACCCCGGAGGTACCTCTTGTTGAGCTGCCCCAGTCGACCGCAAATAGCCGCCGGAGGGTGCAATTTTCGGCCAAGTTGACTAACACTGGAGGGGAGCGAATCCGGCGAGCCTCCGGAGGACAATGCTGGACATCAGGTTACTTGTGCGTGTACATGTGGATGCATTGGTAGTGGCGCAGAATCACATGGGGGTTTGCGATGCTATTCGACGAATCGCACCGGCCTGAAAGCTGGCTGCCATGAGTGCCCCACACTTGCCGAAAGTGGCTGGAATCGACCCGGAAGTTCCGGTTTCAACGCACACTGCCGCTCCCCTGAGGGAGGTTCCGGCAGCGCCCGGAGCCTTCATCCAGGACCGGCTCGCGGGCTGGGTCTCGGACCTCACGACGCTGCACGAACTCACCGAGCGGCTGGCCGGCACCGCCACCCTCGACGCCGCCCTGAACGAGCTGCTGCACGCCGGAGCCGCCCTCGTCGGCGCCCGCCGCGGACTCCTCGTACTGGAACCCGCGGACAGCGGCGCGAGGCCGTCCACCATCCTCGGCCTCGGGCTCACCCCCGCCGATCTCGGTCACCTCGAAACCGTGGAGCGCTCCGCCACCGCCCTGGGCCGCGTCCTCGACGGGCTCCCGGGGACCGCGGACGGGGTCGCCACCCCCGACCTGCTCGGCGACACCCACCTGGACCCCCGCAACCGCGAGGTCGCCACCCGGCTCGGCTACGCCGCCAGTTACGCCCTGCCCCTCGCCTCCCAGGCGGCCGGCCGGCTCGGCGGCGCCGCCTGGCTCTACGACGAGCCGGGGGAGCCCTCGGAGAAGCAGCGCCACCTCGTCGGCCTGTACGCGCGCTACGCCACCGAGCACCTGGCCCGCCTGATCGAGCTGGAACGCGCCCGCGCCGACGTCGCGACCGTCGCCGAGGAGCTGCTGCCCAGCCGGCTGCCCCGCATCCCCGGCGTACAGCTGGCCGCCCGGCACCGGACCGGCCCCAGGGGCGGCGGCGACTGGTACGACGCGCTGCCGCTGCCCGACCACACGCTCGGGCTCGCGGTCGGCTCCGTCGGCGGATCGGGGCCGAGCGCGATGGCCGCCATGGGCCGGCTGCGCGCCAGCCTGCGGGCGTACGCCGTGATGGAGGGCGAGGACCCCGTCGCCGTACTCTCCGATCTCGAACTCCTGCTCCGGCTGACCGAGCCCGCGCGGACCGCCACCGCCCTCTTCGCCTACTGCGAACCCGCCGCCCGCAAGGTCGTGCTCGCCGGGGCCGGGCACACCCCGCCGCTGGTGCTCGGCGAGAGGCGCTGCGAGTTCGTCGAGACCACGCTCTCCGCCCCGCTGGGGATGCTCGCCTGCTGGGAGGCGCCGAGCGTGGAGTTCTCCCCCGCGCCGGGAGAAACGGTGCTTCTCTACACGGACGGCCTGCTGCGCCGCACCGGCGACGCGATGGACCGCGCCTTCGCCCGGCTGCACTCGGCCGCCGCTTCCGTACCGAAGGCGGGCCGGCACGATCCCGCCGCCGTCGCCGACCACGTCCTGCGCACGATGCTGCCCGACGGGCTCGATCGGAGCGACTCCACCGAGGACGTGGTGGTCCTCGCCGCACACTTCGACTGAGGTCTCCCGCCTCTTCCGAGTGAGGGCTCCCACCTCCTCGGTAACAGGTCCTTCGGCCCTGGGCCCCCTTCCGTACGCCCGTACGATGGGTGATGGTCCAGTGTCGTATCAAGGAGAAACACATCGTGTCTGAGGAGCTCATCCCGGAGACCCCGGAGCAGGAGACCGAAGAGAACGAAGCGGCGAAGCCGATCAAGCAGCGGAAGAACGGCCTGTACCCGGGCGTCTCCGACGAGCTTGCCGAGAACATGAAGTCGGGCTGGGCCGACACCGAGCTGCGCGGTCTCGAACCGATCGCCCAGGCCGGGCACACCGCCGCCCGCCGCGCCGCGCTCTCCGCGCGCTTCCCCGGCGAGCGTCTGGTCATCCCCGCGGGCGCCCTCAGGACCCGCTCCAACGACACCGAGTACGCCTTCCGCGCCTCCACCGAGTACGCGTACCTCACCGGCGACCAGACCCAGGACGGCGTCCTCGTCCTGGAGCCGACCGGCGCGAGCGGCCACCAGGCCACCATCTACCTGCTGCCCCGCTCCAACCGGGAGAACGGCGAGTTCTGGCTGGACGGCCAGGGCGAGCTGTGGGTCGGCCGCCGGCACTCCCTCGCCGAGGCCGAGCAGCTGCTGGGCATCCCCGCGAAGGACGTCCGCGAGGTCGCCGCCGCGCTGACCGAGGCCACCGGCCCGGTCCGCACCGTGCGCGGTCACGACGCGTCCATCGAGGCCGCCCTCACCGACAAGGTCACCGCCGAGCGCGACGAGGAGCTGCGCGTCCACCTCTCCGAGGCCCGCCTCGTGAAGGACGCCTTCGAGATCGCCGAGCTGCAGAAGGCGTGCGACGCCACCGCCCGCGGCTTCGAGGACGTCGTCAAGAGCCTGGACAAGGCCGAGGCGACCAGCGAGCGCTTCATCGAGGGCACGTTCTTCCTGCGCGCCCGCATCGAGGGCAACGACATCGGCTACGGCTCGATCTGCGCCGCCGGTCCGCACGCCACCACCCTGCACTGGGTCCGCAACGACGGTGCCGTCCGCGCCGGCGACCTGCTGCTCCTGGACGCCGGCGTGGAGACCAACGAGCTCTACACCGCCGACGTGACGCGCACCCTGCCGATCAACGGCACGTTCTCGCCGCTCCAGCGCAAGATCTACGACGCGGTGTACGAGGCCCAGGAGGCGGGCATCGCCGCCGTGAAGCCCGGTGCCACCTTCCGCGACTTCCACGACGCCTCGCAGCGCGTGCTCGCCGAGAAGCTCGTCGAGTGGGGCCTGCTCGGGGACCTCTCCGTGGACAAGGTCCTGGAGCTCGGCCTCCAGCGCCGCTGGACCCTGCACGGCACCGGTCACATGCTCGGCATGGACGTCCACGACTGCGCCGTCGCGCGCACCGAGGCGTACGTCGACGGCATCCTGGAGCCGGGTGTCTGCCTGACCGTGGAGCCGGGCCTGTACTTCCAGGCCGACGACCTGACCGTGCCCGAGGAGTACCGGGGCATCGGCGTCCGGATCGAGGACGACATCCTGGTCACCGAGGACGGCAACCGGAACCTGTCCGACAAGCTGCCCCGCCGGGCCGACGAGGTCGAGGCCTGGATGGCTCAGCTGAAGGGCTGACCCCTCGTCCCAGGCCTCACAGGGCGCGCCGCTCACACCATGAGCAGCGCGCCCTCCCGCCATTTCAGGACCTTGTCGAAGCTCACCACCGCGCCCCGGCCCGGCCGGTTGCCGAACTGGACGTGGTCGGCGAGCTGCTCGATGAGGTCCAGCCCGCGGCCGCTCTCGGCGACGCAGGGGATGTACGCGGCGAACGTGGGCTGCGCACCGACGGGCCCGGGGCCCTGGGGCTGTTCGAAGTGCTCCGTGTGCTGGGCCCGTTCGATGTGCTCCTGGCCCTGGGGCCGTTCGATCGGCTCCTGGTCCTGGGCTCGGTCCATCTGCTCCGCGTACCGGGCCCATTCGATGTGCTCTGCGTGTCGGGTTCGTTCGATGTGCTCCGCGTGTTCGGTGTGCGCGGCTGGGCGAAGCGCGCGCCGGGCGGGAAAGCCCGGCCCCGAGTCGGCCACCTCGATACGGCATTTCTCGCCGTCCAGATAAGCCGTGACCCGGTACTGCCCGGAGTCCGCCAAGGGCCTTTCAGCTCCGGATTCACCGTGCTCCCCGTGCTCTTCGAGGCCCGACCGGTCGCCGCCGTGCTCGACGGCGTTGGCGCAGGCTTCACTGAGCGCGACCGAAAGGTCGAAGGAGATGTCCGGATCCACCCCGGCGGTTTCCATGGTGCCGAGCAGAAAACGACGGGCGAGCGGAACGCTCGCAGCTTCGCGCCGCAAATGGAGTGACCACCAGATGCTCATGCTCCAGCCTCCTGGCTGCGGCTCGACGTACCGATACGTATTGCCGCACAAGGCACTTCGTAAGCACGGATCGACTGTGAGAGCCCTCATTCGGCGGATGCGGATATTCCGCGCACGGGTGTATGGCCGCCCCGAGGACCACCCCGGCGGGGGCCGAGCCGGGGGCCGGGCGGGCTCCGGAAGCGGCGCGTCCACAGTCCGTACATCCCCCGCGAACAGCCACAACAAGCGCGCTTGCGGATGGAGGCTGATGTTTTGGACCTGCCGTGCCACGGAGGGGTGCGCAGTGCGATGATGTCCCGGCCATGTCCACGCCTGTCGCACACGCCGGAGCCGGTCTGCGGCTCATGAGGGCCGCGGTGTTCACCGCGGTCTGCGTCGTGCTGTCCGCGGCGGGACACGCCTTCGCCGCCGGTTCGCCGGTCCCCGCGTGGACGCTGCTCGCCGGATTCCTCGGCGTGCTGGCGGTGGCCTCCGCCCTCGCCGGACGGGAACGCTCCCTGCCGTCGATCGCCGGTGCGCTGGCGGGCGGCCAGGTCGCCCTGCACGTCCTCTTCGCGTACGGCAGCCACGGCAGCGCGCGGGCCGTCGCCGCCTCCGCGCCCCCGGGCAGCGGCGAGAACTCGTTGATCCGTTTCGCCGCCGGGCTCGTGTGCGGGGCCGGTCCGGGCCAGATCGACGCCGCCGACGCCCACCGCATCGTCTCCACGGCGGGCATAGACCCCTCCACGGTCACGCAGGGCCACGGCCATGTCGTGTCGGCGGGGACCACCACCGCCGGGGCCGCCACCGCGGCGGCTCCCGACGGCGGATCGGGCATGGCGTCGGCGTACGCCTCGGTGGCCGCACTGCTGCCGGGCCTGCCGATGTTCCTGGCGCACCTGCTGGCCGCGCTCGCCGCCGGCTGGCTGCTGCGGCGCGGCGAGGCCGCCCTCTTCCGGCTGGCACGGCTCTCGGCGCGGGGCGCCCAGGAGCTGGCGGCCGGGGCCCGGTTGCGCTCCCTGCGCGCCGCGCTCGCGCTCGTACGCGCCCTGCGCGCCGGAGTACGCGAGCAGCTCGCGGGGGGCCCGCGCGCCCTGCGTACGGCCGATGACGCCCCGGCGCCCGCCACCGGGGACCCTCTGCAGCACCTGGTGGTCAGGCGCGGGCCTCCGGCCCCGTACGCCCTCGCAGCCTGACGCGACACCTGCGCCCATCGCCGTACGGACCACCGTTCACGAGGGCCGTCCTTCCATGGACGGCTCGTGGAGGGCTCGACCGCGGCCACGGCCGGATTCCTCACGGGACGTCCCACGGGACCTCTCACCGGGCTCCTCACCGGAGCTCACGGGGCTCCTCACCCGAGCTCACGGGATTCCTCACGGCCGGACGAGGTGTCGTGCCGCCGTCGCGCACCCGCGCGCCGGTATGCCGTGTTCCTTTTCCTCTGTGGAGTGATTCCTGCCATGAGCGCCATGAACGCCACCAACTTCTCCCGCATCGCCATCGCCGCCGGCGTCGCCGCCTCCACCGTCCTGCTGCTCGCCGGCCCCGCCGCCGCGCACGTCAGCGTCCAGCCGCAGGGCGAGGCCGCCAAGGGCGGTTACGCCACCCTCAACTTCAAGGTCCCCAACGAGCGGGACCAGGCCTCCACGGTCAAGCTCGAAGTGAACTTCCCCGCCGACCACCCGCTCTCCTCCGTCACCCCCGAGGCCGTGCCGGGCTGGAAGATCGAGATCACCAAGGGCAAGCTCGACAAGCCCCTGGAGGTGCACGGCCGGAAGATCGACGAGGCCGTCACCAAGGTGACCTGGACCGCCGACGGCTCCAAGATCGAGCCCGGCTACTTCCAGCAGTTCCCGGTCTCCGTCGGGCAGCTTCCCGAGGACGCCGACCAGCTGGTCTTCAAGGCCATCCAGACGTACGACAACAAGGAAGTCGTCCGCTGGATCGAGGAGCCCACGGCCAACGGCGAGGAGCCCGACAGCCCGGCCCCGGTCCTGGCGCTCTCCGCCTCCTCCGGCGACGGCCACGGCGGCGGCGCGGCCGACGAGGCCGGTGACGACGACCACAAGGCCGACGACAAGGCCGCGTCGGCCGAGGGCGACAAGAAGGAGACGCCCGCCGCGTCCTCCTCCTCCAGCGACACCACGGCCCGCACCCTGGGCATCATCGGCATCCTCGTCGGCGTCGCGGGCGTCGCGTTCGGCGTGCTCGCCGGCCGCCGCCGCACGGCCTGACCCGCCGGTTCCACCACCCGCACCACATTCAGGACACTCCTTCATGCGCAACAGAAAAGCAGTGACGGCCGTGGCGTTCGCCGCCGCGGCCGCACTGGCCCTCTCGGCCTGCGGCAGCGGCGACGACAAGGCGGGCTCGACGGCGATCGCCGATGTCGAGGCATCGCCGAAGACCAAGGCCGCGACCGTCCTCGACCAGCCGTTCACCAAGCCCAACCTCGTCCTCACCGACACCGACGGCAAGGAGTACGACCTCCGCGAGGCGACCAAGGGCAAGCCGACGCTCATCTACTTCGGCTACACCAACTGCCCCGACGTCTGCCCGCTGACGATGAGCAACATCTCCATCGCCAAGCGGGACCTGCCCAAGGCCGACCAGGACAAGCTCCAGGTCGTCTTCGTCACCACCGACCCCGAGCGGGACACCCCCGCCTCCCTCGGCAAGTGGCTCAAGGCCCAGGACCCCACCTTCACCGGCCTGACCGGCGACTTCCCCACCATCCAGGCGGGGGCGCGGCAGATCGGCATCGGCATCGAGCCGCCGACGAAGGAGAAGGACGGGACCGTCGTCTCCATGCACGGGGCGCAGGTCGTCGCCTTCTCCCCGAAGACGGACGGCGGATACGTGCTGTACGGCGAGAACACCACCGCCGAGGAGTACGCGAAGGACCTCCCCCAGCTGATCAAGGGGGAGACCCCGTGAACCGCCGCACGACCCTCGCCGGCGCCCTCGCCCTGACCACGGGGATGGCGCTGGCGGGGTGCTCCACGGACAGCGGGCCCCAACTGAAGGTCGTCGGCGCGTTCATGCCGCAGCCCGTCAGTGACATGGCCGCCGGCTTCCTCGTCGTACAGAACAGCGGGTCCTCCGCCGACCGGCTCACCTCGGTGACCAGTCCTCTCTCCGACGACGTCACGATCCACGAGACGAAGAACCAGAGGATGCGCGAGGTCTCGTCGTTCGAGGTGCCGGCCGGTGGCGAGCTCGACCTCGAACGTGGCGGCAACCACATCATGTTCATGAAGCTCAAGCAGAAGCCCAAGCAGGGCGAGAAGGTCCCCGTCGAGCTGCACTTCGAGAAGGCCGACCCCATCACGGTCGACCTGCCGGTGAAGGAAACCACCCACAACCCGAAGAAGCAGTGAGGGACCGACCGTGACGACTGCCACCGCCCCGCTCCTCGGAGCCTCCCCGATACGGCGGCCGCTCGCCGCCGCGCTCGTCGCCGCCCTCACCGGCCTGCTCCTCGGGCTGATGCTGGCCGGCGCCGGACCGGCGTCCGCGCACGCCGCCCTCACCGGGAGCGACCCGCAGGACGGGGCGGTGGTGGCCACCGCGCCCGAGCAGGTCACCCTCAGCTTCTCCGAGGCCATCGCCGTCGGCGACGGGTCGATCCGGGTCCTGGACCCCAGCGGCAAGCGCGCCGACACCGGCGCCGAGCCGGGGAACCTGTCCGACGACTCCACCGTCCGGTACGGCGTCGACCTCCTCCCCGGCCTGCCGGAGGGCACCTACACGGTGGCCTGGCAGGCCATCTCGGCCGACAGCCACCCCATCTCCGGCGCCTTCACGTTCTCCATCGGCGCCCCCTCCGAGACCACCGTGGCCCTGCCCACCGAGGAGGTGGGCGGCGGCCCGGTCGGTACCGTCTACGACATCGCGCGGTACGCCGCGTACGCCGGGTTCGTCCTGCTCGTGGGCGGCGCGGCCTTCGTGCTGGGCTGCTGGCCCCGAGGCGCGTCCGCCCGGCCGATGCAGCGGCTCGTGGTGCGGGGCTGGATCACCCTGACCGCGGCGACCCTGGTCATGCTGCTGCTGCGCAACCCGTACACCGGCAGCGGGAAGTTCGCCGACGCCTTCGACCTGGCGGGGCTCCAGGCCGTCCTGGACACCAAGCCGGGCGCCGCCCTGGTCTCGCGGCTGCTGCTGCTCGGCGCGGCCGCGCTGTTCATCGCCGTCCTGTTCGGTACGTACGCCCGGCGTGAGGACGCGGTCGAGAAGAAGGACCTCACCTTCGGCCTGGCCGTCGGCGGCGGGGTCGTCGCGGCGGGCATCGCCGCCACCTGGGCCATGTCCGAGCACGCCTCGACCGGCATCCAGACGGGCATCGCCATGCCGGTCGACGTGGCGCACCTGCTGGCCGTCGCCGCCTGGCTCGGCGGCCTCGTCGCGCTCCTGGTGGCGCTGTACCGGACGCCGGACATCGGGAGCGGTGCCGTACGGAGGTTCTCCCGGGTCGCGTTCGGCAGCGTGCTCGTCCTCGCGGCGACCGGGATCTACCAGTCGTGGCGGCAGGTCGGCTCCTGGTCGGCGCTGACCGGGACGCGGTACGGGCAGCTGCTGCTCCTCAAGGTGGCGCTGATCGCCCTCCTGCTCGCCGTGGCGTGGTTCTCGCGGCGGTGGACGGGTCGGCTCACGGACGTCCCGGTGGCCTCCGAGGCGCCGGAAGCCGCCGCGGAGGCGGAGGCCGTGGAGCCGGAGGCCGCCGACGACGTCGCCCCTGAGCGCGCCGCCCAACTGGCCCGTCAGCAGGCCGTACTGACGGCCACGAAGAAGAAGCGGATACGGGACGCCGACCCGGAGCGTTCCGGGCTGCGCCGCTCGGTCCTGGCCGAGGCGGCTATCGCCGTCGTGCTGCTGGCCGTCACCACCGTGCTGACGTCGACCGAACCGGGCCGTACGGAGGAGGCCGCGGGTGCTGCCACGGCGGCCGCCGCCCCCGCGGCTGCCGGGCCCGTCAACCTGAGCATGCCCTTCGACACCGGCGGCGAGAACGGCAAGGGAACCGTCCGCATCGACATCGACCCCGGGCGCACCGGCTCCAACGGGCTGCACGTGTGGGTCGACGGCAGCGACGGCAAGCCGATGGACGTCCCCGAGCTGAAGGTCGCCCTCACCCTGGAGGCACAGGAGATCGGCCCGCTGCCGGTCGTGCCCGACCGGATCGCCGAGGGGCACTGGTCGGTGAGCGGCGTCCAGATCCCGATGGCGGGGGAGTGGAAGGTCGACGTGACGGTACGGACGTCGGACATCGACCAGGTGACCATCGACAAGAACGTGAAGATCGGCTGAG
The DNA here is from genome assembly GCF_040703535.1 of Streptomyces sp. NPDC007346. Taxonomy (NCBI): domain Bacteria; kingdom Bacillati; phylum Actinomycetota; class Actinomycetes; order Kitasatosporales; family Streptomycetaceae; genus Streptomyces; species Streptomyces sp. NPDC007346. The sequence continues at coordinate 24,319 of NZ_JBEYKR010000004.1, read as the reverse complement.
TACGGTGAGCAAGACCAGCAAGCAGGCCCCGGACCGGATCGCTACGACCGGCACGTCCGACGCGCCCGGCCCCGCCGGGGTCTCGCGGCGACGGCTGCTGGGCGGGGTCGGCGCGGCGGGCGCCGCCGGGCTGGTGCTGGGCGGCGCGGGCGGGGCGGCCGGGTACGCCGCGACCCGCCCCGACGCACCGGCCGCCTTGAGCGCCGTCGGCTCCACCGAGGCGATGTTTCACGGGAAACATCAACCGGGGATCACCACTCCGCTTCAGGCCCGGGGCCACCTCGTCGCCTTCGACCTGGTCGCGGGCGCGGGCCGCAAGGAGGCCGTGGCCCTGATGCGGCGCTGGTCGGCCGTGGCGCGGGAGCTGATGGCGGGCCGCCCGGCGGCGGGCTCACCGGACGGCCCCGGCCACGACACCGGGGTCGCGCTGGACGCGGGCCCCTCCTCCCTGACCGTCACCTTCGGCTTCGGCCGTACGTTCTTCGCGCGTACGGGCCTCACCTCGCGGCTGCCCGCCGGGCTCGACCCGCTGCCCGCGTTCTCCTCCGACCAGCTCGACGCCAGGCGCTCCGACGGCGACCTGTGGGTGCAGATCGGCGCCGACGACGCACTCGTCGCCTTCCACGCCCTGCGGGCCGTACAGAAGGAGGGCGCGGGAACAGTAAAGGTGCGGTGGCAGATGAACGGCTTCAACCGCACCCCTGGGGCCACGACCCGGCCGATGACCGCCCGCAACCTGATGGGCCAGGTCGACGGGACCAACAACCCGAAGCCGGCCGACGAGGACTTCGAGCGGCGGGTCTTCGTGCCCGCCTCCCCCGGCACCCCGCACGAGTGGCTGGAGGGCGGTTCGTACGCCGTCGTCCGCCGGATCAGGATGCTGCTGGACGACTGGGAGAAGCTTCCGGTGGACCGGCAGGAGCGGGTCATCGGTCGGCGCAAGGCGGACGGGGCGCCGCTGAGCGGCGGGAGCGAGACCACCGCGATGGACCTCGACAAGGCGGGCCCGGACGGGAGGCTGGTGATCCCCGACAACGCCCATGCCCGGATCTCCTCCCCCGAGAAGAACGGCGGGGCCGCCATGTTGCGGCGCCCGTTCTCGTACCACGACGGGATGGCGCAGGACGGCGCTCCGGACGCGGGGCTGCTCTTCGTCTGCTGGCAGGCGGACCCGTTCAAGGGGTTCGTGCCGGTGCAGCGCAAGCTCGACCGGGGCGACGCGCTGTCGCCGTTCATCCGGCACGAGGCCAGCGGGCTGTTCGCGGTGCCGGGCGGGGCGGCGGAGGGCGAGTACGTGGGGCAGCGGCTGCTGGAGTCCTGAGGGGGCGCCGGGGGTGTGCGCGGGACCGGGGGCGTGCGGTGGTTGCGCGGGGGCGTGGTCCAGGCGTGTCGGGGGCGGGCTCGAAAGCCCCGTACGCCCCCGCCCCGACCGGATTCTGAGACGGCGCCGCCCTCGCCGTACGGCGCAATAGGGTGAGCGTATGTCAGCCACGCGCTACGCCTATCTGGGTCCCGAAGGGACCTTCACCGAGGTCGCCCTCCGCACGCTCCCGGAATCCGCCACCCGCGAGCTCGTCCCGATGGTCTCCGTACCGGCGGCCCTGGACGCCGTACGCAACGGGGAGGCGGCGGCGGCCCTCGTGCCGATCGAGAACTCCGTCGAGGGCGGCATCACGGCCACGCTCGACGAGCTGACCAGCGGCGAGCCGCTGATGATCTACCGCGAGGTGCTGCTCTCCATCACCTTCGCGCTGCTCGTGCGACCGGGCACCAAGCTGTCGGACATCAAGACGGTCACCGCGCACCCGGCCGCCCAGCCGCAGGTCCGCAACTGGATGGCGGCCCACCTCCCGCAGGCCGTGTGGGAGTCGGCGGCATCCAACGCGGACGGCGCGCGGCTGGTCCAGGAGGGGCGCTACGACGCCGCGTTCGCCGGTGAGTTCGCCGCCGCCACCTACGGCCTCGAACCGCTGGTCACGGAGATCCACGACGCGGACAACGCCCAGACCCGCTTCGTCCTGGTGGGCCGCCCGGCCCGGCCGTCCGCCCCGACCGGGGCCGACAAGACGTCCGTGGTGATCTGGCTGGGCGACGACCATCCCGGTGCCCTGCTGGAGCTGCTCCAGGAGTTCGCGGTGCGCGGCGTCAACCTGATGCTGATCCAGTCGCGCCCGACCGGCGAGGGGATCGGCAACTACTGCTTCGCCGTGGACGCCGAGGGGCACATCGCGGACCGGCGGGTGGGGGAGGCCCTGATGGGACTGAAGCGGATCTGCCCGAAGGTGCGGTTCCTCGGTTCGTACCCGCGGGCGGGCGTCTCGGTCGACGAGGTCCGGCCGCTGCGGGCGGGCACCTCGGACAGCGCTTTCACCGAAGCCTCCGACTGGCTGGCGCGCAGCCAGGACGGGCGGATCTGACGGCGGTCGCCGCAGCCGGGCCCGGAGCGGACTGCTCCGGTCCGGGCCGCCCCCTGCGCTGCGCTGAGGTCCTACCTACAGATAGTCATCCACCCACAGAGTTATCCACAGGATGGCCTCTCGACCTGGGGACAAGTCGACACCGCCATGCGACATCATCGACAAATCGACGCAGCGGGTCCGGATGCATCCACAGAGGGCCGACTCGACACGAGACCACTCGGGTCGCCCGAATTCCCTTGATCAACTCATCAGAGCGACGAATTGCCACCCGAATGAGCGTGTGGGACGGGTTTCGGCGCGGAAGTCCAGGGAATCCAGAAGCCCTCGTCGACCTTCCGGAGCATTTCGTTCCGGCATCCACAGAACTTCTTCACAGCCTGTGGATAACTATCCCGGAACGGCCCCTCCTGTGGACAACCCCAGGGGACGGGCCTCCAACTACCCCTTCATCCAAGGCTCGTACGTCAAGAGAGCCCGCACCTTCTGCCCTGTTCAGGGGAGTTAACCGCCGTTATTGACGCAATCCCCGGACCCCGCCCTGCGATTCACCCCAGAAATATCAATTCCGGCAATTCGGTCAAAGTGACACGCTCGGCAATATCGGTTCGAGTGCGAGATCCGCGCACCGGTAGCCTGGAGGGGTGATTGACCTTCGCCTGCTCCGTGAGGACCCCGACCGTGTTCGCGCCTCCCAGCGCGCCCGTGGAGAGGACGTCGCGCTCGTCGACGCCCTGCTCTCCGCCGACGAGCTGCGCAGGTCGTCCGGCGTCCGCTTCGACGAACTCCGCTCCGAGCAGAAGCAGCTCGGCAAGCTGATCCCCAAGGCCACCCCCGAGGAGCGCGCCGAGCTCCTCAAGAAGGCCGATCAGCTCAAGGCCGACGTCAAGGCTGCCGACGCCGCCCAGGACGAGGCCGACGCCGAGGCCAAGCGCCTGCTCCTCCAGCTCGGCAACATCGTCCACGAGGACGTGCCGGTCGGCGGCGAGGAGGACTTCGTCGTCCTGGAGACGCACGGCACCATCCGTGACTTCGGCGCCGAGGGCTTCGAGCCCAAGGACCACCTGGAGCTCGGCGAGGCGCTCGGCGCCATCGACATGGAGCGCGGGGCCAAGGTCTCCGGTTCGCGGTTCTACTACCTCACGGGCGTCGGCGCCCTCCTGGAGCTGGCCCTCGTCAACGCGGCGATCGCCCAGGCCACCGAGGCCGGCTTCGTCCCGATGCTGACCCCCGCGCTGGTCCGCCCGCGCGCCATGGAGGGCACCGGCTTCCTCGGCCAGGCCGCGGAGAACGTGTACCACCTGGAGAAGGACGACTACTACCTGGTCGGCACCTCGGAGGTGCCGCTCGCCGCGTACCACATGGACGAGATCGTCGAGGCGGACAAGCTGCCCCTGCGCTACGCGGGCTTCTCCCCCTGCTTCCGCCGCGAGGCAGGGACGTACGGCAAGGACACCCGCGGCATCTTCCGCGTCCACCAGTTCGACAAGGTCGAGATGTTCTCGTACGTCGACCCGGCCGACGCCGAGGCCGAGCACCGCAGGCTCCTGGAGTGGGAGAAGCAGTGGCTCACCGGCCTCGAACTGCCCTTCCAGGTCATCGACGTCGCCACCGGCGACCTCGGCGCGTCGGCCTCGCGCAAGTTCGACTGCGAGGCGTGGATCCCGACCCAGGGCAAGTACCGCGAGCTGACCTCCGCGTCGAACTGCGACAGCTTCCAGGCCCGCCGCCTCTCCGTCCGGATGCGCGAGGGCAAGAAGGTCCAGCCGCTGGCCACGCTGAACGGCACCCTCTGCGCCGTACCGCGCACCATCGTGGCGCTCCTGGAGAACCACCAGCTGCCCGACGGTTCGGTCCGGGTGCCCGAGGTGCTCCGCCCGTACCTCGGCGGGCGCGAGGTCCTGGAGCCGGTCTCCAAGTGACCTTTCCCTTCAAGCTCGTCGCGACCGACCTCGACGGCACCCTGCTGCGCGGGGACGACACGGTCTCCGAGCGCACACGCGAGGCGCTGGCCGCCGCCACGTCGGCCGGTGCCGCGCACATCATCGTCACCGGGCGTTCGGTCCCCTGGACCCGGTACATCCTGGACGACCTCGGGTACGACGGCCTCGCCGTCTGCGGCCAGGGCGCACAGGTCTACCACGCGGGCGAGCACAAGCTGCTGACCTCGCTGACCCTGGACCGGCAGCTCGCCGGGCTCGCGCTGTCCAAGGTCGAGGCGGAGGTCGGCCCGCTGGCACTGGCCGCCAGCCGCGACGGCCTGGAGGGCGAGGTGCTGGTCGGCCCCGGCTACCGGGTGCAGGAGGGGCCGCTCCCGTACGTCTTCGTGGACGACTCCGCCGAGATGTGGACCGCCCCCCTGAACAAGGTCTACCTCCAGCACCCGGAGCTCGACGACGACGCCCTGGCCACCGCGGCGCGGGCGGCCGTCGGCAACCTGGTCGACGTGGTCATGGCAGGCCCCGGCGTGGTGGAGATCCTCCCGCTCGGGCTGAGCAAGGCGACCGGCCTCTCGCTGGCCGCCCGCCGGCTCGGCGTGAAGGCCGCCGACACCATCGCCTTCGGTGACATGCCGAACGACATCCCGATGTTCGGCTGGGCACAGCACGGCGTGGCCATGGCCAACGCCCACGACACCCTGAAGGCCGTGGCGCACGAGATCACCGCGTCCAACGAGCACGACGGCATCGCGGTGGTCCTGGAGGAGCTGCTCCGCACGGGCTCCCTCGCCACGCCGCACTGACGGAGGGGCTTGCCGGCCCTCGGCCCTGTCCCCCACCGCAGGATCTCCCTGCGGTGGGGACAGGGCCTTCCTCTTCCGTCAGCCGTGCCGGCTCAGCGGCGTCCGGAGCGGCGCCGCAGGTCCTTCATCTGGTGCGCGAAGGCCTCCATCCGCGCGTCGAACCGGGCGTCCATCCGTACGACGTCCTGCGACAGGTCCGACAGCCGCACGCTCATCGCGCCGACCACCTGCTGCGTCGCCTCCACCTTCCGGTCCAGGCTGTCCAGCCGCTCCGACATCCGGCAGAGCACCGGCCCGAGCTCCTGGAGCGCACTGCCGACATCGGCGAGGCAGCTCTCGATCCGGGTGACCCTCAGGTCGAGCGAGTCGTACCGGGCCCGCAGCGACTCCTCGGCGTCGAGGAGGTACGTACGGACGCATCGGGCGATGTCGCTGTCGCGAAGAAGCATGGCGACGTTGAGGACGGTTCGGCGGGTGTAGAGGGTCAGCTGAGTGGCTGCCTGTGGATAACTTTCCCCCTCCCCACCGCCCCATAGGGACAACATGTCCCTATGGAAGGCTCGCAGCTCAGAGCCTCGGAGAAGCTTGAGGCCGTTCTCTGTCACCTCTTCCCGATGGCGCTGGGTCACCTTCTTGATGACCTCTGTGGATACTTCGAAGTAACGTGCCACGTCCTCTGTGCGAACGTGAATTCCGTCCGGGAGCATGACAAGGCTCTTCACCTTGTCGAGGATGTCGACGCGCCCCATCTGCTCGACGCGCAGCGCGCGCGATTCGAGCAGGGCGACTTCCGTGGGCATGGGCATGCCTTCCGTACGAGGGAATGACAAGGGACGGCCCCTACCCCGGGCCGCAGGGGTGGAGGACGCTCACGGTTGCCACTCACTCGATGACCGGACCGGTGGGCTCTGCCTCACCCGGGTCCGGCACTCCCCGATTTCACGAACGCTACGACGCCACGGATTCCAGTTGCCTCCACGCACCCTGCCCAACGACCCGATAAACGTACGGTTACGCACGCATCTGTCCCGGTCATACGACAACCCCCGCCTGAAGAAGGCGGGGGCCGCGTAGAGAGCATCGGGACCTCAGGCCGGGATCACTCCTCCCCGGCCAGCTTCAGCGCGCGCAGCTTCTGGCCCGCGTACCAGGTGGCGGCCACGGTGACGGCGGCCAGCAGGACCGTCGCGAGCGGCAGTCCCACGTCCGAGGTGACCATGCCCTGGCCGGCCACCTTCTCGGCGACGGCGAGGGACCACTGCTGGACGCTGAGGGTCCGCGCACCCGGCACCAGGCTGCCGAAGAGGGCCTCCCAGACCAGCGCGTACACCAGGCCGATGACCACCGCGTGGCGGCTGACGGTGCCCAGGAGGAGGAACAGCGCGCTGTACGCGATCGAGGCGACCAGCGCCGCGATCGTGTAGGCGATCGCGATCTGCTGCCCGTTGCCGTTCAGGATCAGCCCCGCGAGCAGGGTCGGCAGGGCGGAGAAGACCATGGTCACCGCGATGGCGACGATCAGCTTGGTGCAGATGATCGTGGGGCGCTTCACCGGCTTGGCCAGCAGGTAGACGATCGAGCCGTCGTCGATCTCGGGGCCGATCGCCCCGGTTCCGGCGATCACGCCGATCAGCGGCACCATCGTGGCGATGGCGAAACCGCCGAGGACGTTGGCGGCGACCTGGTCGTCCGCCCCGGCGAACATGCGGACCGCCGCCGCGAGGAGCAGCAGCAGCGCGGGAAGGACGAACAGGATGGCGGCCCGGCGCCGGCCGAGCAGGGCCCGGTAGGTGAGCCGGGCGACTGTGGGGTCGTACATGACGGTGCACAGCTCCTTTCAGGCCACTACTCAGGCCGCTACGAGGTAGGAAAAGACCGATTCGAGGGACTCGTCGGACGGGGAGACGGTCAGCAGCCGGATGCCCTGTTCACGGGCCACCTTCGGCAGCAGTTCGGTGAAGCGCCCGAAGTCGACGGCCTGGATGCGCAGGGCCTTCTCGGTCAGGTCGACCTCGATACCGGCCGTCGACGGGTCGGCGATGAGCGCGGCCGCCAGCGCCCGGTCGTCGCTGGAGCGGACCAGATAGCGGTGCGGCCGGTCCGTCATCAGCCGGCGGATCTTCCGGAAGTCGCCGGAGGCCGCGTGCCGGCCCGCCACGATCACCTCGATGTGCGAGGCCAGCTGTTCGACCTCTTCGAGGATGTGGGAGGAGAACAGGACCGTACGGCCCTCGGCCCCCATCCGCCGCAGCAGCTCCATCAGCTGCATCCGCTGGCGCGGGTCCATCCCGTTGAACGGCTCGTCCAGCAGCAGCACCGAGGGATCGTGGACCAGCGCGGACGCCATCTTCACGCGCTGGCGCATGCCCTTGCTGTACGTGGAGATCTTGCGGTCCTGCGCGTACTCCATCTGGACCGTGGCCAGCGCCCGCTGGGCCTCCGCTCCGCCCAGGCCGTGGAGTTCGGCGTTGGCGACGACGAACTCCTTGCCGGTCAGGAAGTCGTACATCCCCTCCCGCTCCGGGACGATGCCGATCGCCTTGTAGACGCTCTCGTTGCGCCAGATCGGCTCTCCGTCGAGCGTGACCTTCCCCGTCGAGGGGGCGAGGAAGCCGCCCATCATGTTGATGAGCGTGGACTTCCCGGCGCCGTTGGGGCCGAGCAGTCCGGTGACGCCGGGGCCCACCGTCATGGAGACGTCGTTGACGGCGACCACATTGCCGAACCAGCGCGAGGTGTGGTCGATCTCGATGGTGGTCACAGCCCGACCCTCCGGTAGCGGCGCATCAGGACGGCGTACGAGCCGGCGACGAGCGCGAGAACAACGAACAGGTAGACCACTCCGGCACCGGCCCCCGGGCCTTCCCCTCCGGGGAAGGCGGAGGTCGCGCCGAGGAACGCGGTCTGTACGCCGTCGATCAGGGTGATCGGGGAGAAGAGCCCGAGCCACTCGACGGCCCCGGGCGACCCGGTCTCCCAGGCGATGGCCTGGACCGTGGAGACGGCACCGTAGGAGATGGTGAGCACCGCGATCACCGCGGCGACGCCGAAGCCCCGGCGCGGGGTCAGTGCCGCCATCACCAGGCCCAGACCGGCGAAGAGCACGGACAGCAGCGCCACCGACACCAGTCCCTGGCCGAACCACTTGGTCTGGTCGACGAAGTCGAACTTCGCGAGCAGAGAGCCCACATAGAGGATGAGCAGCGGCGCGCCGGTGAGGATGAAGAGCGCGGACGCCGTGGCGGCGAGCTTCGCCAGCACGTAGTCGGCGCGTTCGATCGGCCGTGAGAAGTACAGGGGGACGCTCTTGAAACGGAGGTCCCTGGAGACCGCCTGCGGGGCCTGTGCGGCGATGAAGAGGCCGATGACCGCCTGCAGATAGATCGCGTACGAGGTGTACTTGACGACGAGTTTGGTGGCGTCCGGCGCGGCCATGGAGACGGCCACCAGGATCGCGGCGACCAGTGTCATCACGCCGAACAGCAGCATGGGCAGCACCTTGGACTTGGCGGAACGGCCGAGTCCGAAGGAGCCCCGCAGGGTCTGCGAGTAGAGCGACCGGCGGGCGTAGGCCCGGCCGAGCCGCCTGCCGTCGTAGGAGCGGTAGCCGATGTTGTGGATCCGGGAGGTGTCGCGCCCGGCCGCGGCCTTGGTCTCGGTGCTCATCGCGACCGCTCCCCTTCTTTCTGGTACGACCCCGGCGTGGCGGCCTGCTGTGCGGCCCCCGTGGTGGCGGCCTGGGCCGGGACGGCGGTGGTGTGCGCCCCGCCCTGTTCGGTACGGAAGACCTCGGCGATGTGGTGGCGGCGCTGCTCCATGCGGACGAGGCCGAGACCGAGCCCGGCGACGCTGTCGCGGACCAGGTCGTACGTCTCCTCGCCGGTGGCCTCGACCAGCAGGATGTGTCCCGCGCCCGGCAGCCCTTCCGCGTCGAGGCCGTCCTGGCCGACCAGCGCGACCCCGGCCTCCGTGAGGGTCCGGCGCAGGGCGTCGGTGCCGTCGGGGTGGGTGTCGCTGTCGGTCACCTCGACCGCGAGGGTGGTGGTGGTCTGGGTGAAGTCACTGGTGGAGCTGGAGCGCAGGAGGGCGCCGCCGTCGATGACGACGACGTGGTCGCAGGTGCGTTCCAGCTCGCCCAGGAGGTGCGAGGTCACCAGGACGGAGATGCCGAAGTCGGTGTGGATGCGGCGGATCAGGCCGAGCATCTCGTCCCGGCCGACCGGGTCCAGGCCGTTGGTCGGCTCGTCGAGGAGGACCAGCTGAGGGTCGTGGACCAGGGCCTGGGCCAGCTTCACCCGCTGCTTCATGCCGGTCGAGTAGCCGCCGATGGGGCGGTAGCGCTCCTCGTAGAGGCCGACGTGGCGCAGGGTGTCGGCGGTGCGCTCACGGGCCGCGGTCGGCGGCAGCCCCGACATGCGGGCCATGTGCACGACAAACTCGGTGGCCGACACATCGGGCGGGAGGCAGTCGTGCTCCGGCATGTACCCCACCCGCTCCCGGATGGCGGCGCCGCTGGTCGCCACGTCCAGCCCGAGCACCGCGGCCCGGCCTTCGGTGGCGGGGGAGAGACCAAGAAGGATCTTGATCAGCGTGGACTTGCCGGCTCCGTTGGAACCCACCAGACCGGTCACACCTGGTCCGATGTCCAACGTGAGCCGGTCGAGCGCGGTCACCCGGGGGAACCGCTTGCTCAGGGCTTCGGTCGCGATAACGGCAGTCACGGATACGACGGTAGTGGCGTGGACCACAGGGATCGTCAGCCCTGACGGCTGGATCGGCATCAGACTCCAGGCGTACGGCCCCGTAGGGGGACCCCGCGAAGGAGGAGTTCCGGCATCCGGGGCCGCGGGAGGACCACCGGCCCGGCGGTCGTCCACAGGCCGCGCACACCGGCCTTCGCGCCGGCCGGGGCACCGAAGCGCTCCGGGCCGGGAGTTGTCCACAGGCCGTGCACACCTCTTGACGCAGCCGCTGGACATTGTCACATTCATCAGTGTCACGTTACGGGCACGTACCGCACACGTCAGGGAACGGACGAGGGAACGGACGGTGGCATGGTCTCGGCAGCGCAGGACGAAAACGCCCCGGAGCCACGGGGGTTCAGGCATGTGCAGCACCTCGCCTGCGCGGAGGCCGTCGCCGGTCGGCTCGGACCGGGGGTGACCGAGCGCGAGGCGGCCCGGATACGGCGGCTGGAGCCGGGCATGCCGTTCATCCCCGAGCGGAGCGCTCTCCGGCCGGACGACGATCTGCCGCATGGGCGGCACCGGGCCGAGGAGAAGGTGGCGGCGTGAATCTGCCGGGAGCGCGCGAGCGCCGGGTGCGTACGGGCGGCATCGAGCTGTGCGTCGCCGAGCTGGGGGACGGTAACCGGCCGACGGTGGTGCTGGTCCACGGATACCCGGACAGCAAAGAGGTCTGGTCCGAGGTCGCCCTGCGGCTGGCCGAGCAGTGGCACGTCGTGCTGTACGACGTCCGGGGCCACGGCAGGTCGACGGCGCCCAAGCCCCTGCGCGGCGGCTTCACCCTGGAGAAGCTGACCGACGACTTCCTCGCGGTGATCGACGCCGTCAGCCCGGACCGGCCGGTCCATGTCGTCGGGCACGACTGGGGGTCCGTGCAGTCCTGGGAGTTCGTCACGGTCGGACGGACCGAGGGCAGGATCGCCTCGTTCACCTCGATGTCCGGTCCCTCCCTGGACCACTTCGGGCACTGGATCAAGCAGCGGATGGCCCGGCCCACCCCGCGCCGGGTCGGTCAGCTCCTCGGCCAGGGCGCCAAGTCCTGGTATGTGTACATGCTCCATACGCCGGTGCTGCCGGAGCTGGCCTGGCGCGGGCCCCTCGGCAAGCGGTGGCCAGGTATCCTCCAGCGGTTGGAGAAGGTGCCCGCGGGCGAGTACCCGACCGCCTCCCTGCCCGACGACGCGGCGCACGGGGCCTGGCTCTACCGGGACAACGTCCGCGCCCGGCTGGGCAGACCGCGGGCGGACGCCTACGCCCACGCGCCGGTCCAGCTCATCACGCCGACCGGCGACTCCTTCCTCTCCGAGCGGCTCTACGACGACCTGGAGCAGTGGGTCCCCCGGCTGGTGCGCCGGTCGCTTCCGGCCAAGCACTGGGTGCCGCGCACCCGGCCCGACCAACTGGCGGCGTGGATCGGCGAGTTCGCCGCCGCCAACGAGGCCGACGGCCGGGCGGCACCGCCGGTCCGGCAGCCGGTGGCGAAGGGGCGGTACGCGGAGCGGTTCGGCGGCCGGCTGGTCCTGGTGACGGGAGCGGCCTCCGGGATCGGCCGGGCCACGGCCTTCGCGTTCGCCGAGGCCGGCGCCCGCGTGGTGGCCGTGGACCGCGATGCGGAGGGGGTGGCCAGGACGGCGGAGCTGGCCCGGCTGATCGGGGCTCCGGCCGCCTGGGGCGAGGCGGTCGACGTCGGTGACGAGGCGGCGATGGAGAAGCTCGCCGAGAAGGTCGCCACCGAGTGCGGCATCGTCGACGTCCTGGTCAACAACGCCGGGATCGGGCTGTCCGGTCCCTTCCTGGAGACCACGAGCGAGGAGTGGAAGAGCGTCCTCGACGTCAATCTCTGGGGCGTCATCCACGGCTGCCGGATCTTCGGCAAGCAGATGGCCGACCGGGGCCAGGGCGGCCATATCGTCAACACCGCGTCGGCCGCGGCCTACCAGCCCTCCCGCGCCCTGCCCGCGTACAGCACCTCGAAGGCCGCCGTGCTGATGCTGAGCGAATGCCTGCGGGCCGAGCTGGCGGAGAAGTCGATCGGGGTCAGCGCCATATGCCCCGGCATCGTCAACACCAACATCACCGCCACCGCCCGGTTCGCCGGGGCCGACGCGGCGGAGGAGCAGCGGCTGCGGAAGCGGGCCACCCAGCTCTACGGGCGGCGCAACTACCCGCCGGAGAAGGTCGCCGACGCGATCCTGGACGCGGTCGTGCGCAACCGCGCCGTGGTTCCGGTGACTCCGGAGGCGCGCGGCGCGCGGCTGCTCTCCCGGCTCAGTCCCGGGGTGCTGCGGGGCGTCGCCCGGCTGAAGTCGCCGCTGTGAGCAGGCGCGAGGCGGCACCGCCGGACGGACGTGCGGCCGGCGCGCGCTCCGGGCCGGGGCCCGTGCCGGCGGAGGGCCGGGGCGGCGGCGCCGAGTACCGGATCGAGGACCTGGCCCATGCCAGCGGGGCCACGGTGCGCACGATCCGGGCGTACCAGGACCGGGGGCTGCTGCCGACGCCCGAGCGGCGCGGGCGGGCCAATGTGTACGGCCAGGCGCACCTGGCCCGGCTGCTCCGGATCGCGGACCTGCTGGAGCGCGGCTACACCCTGGCCAGCATCAAGGAGCTGCTGGAGGCGTGGGACGCGGGGCGGGGACTGGGCGGGGTGCTCGGCCTGGTCGCCGAGGTGCACGGCCCCTGGACCGACGAGGAGGCCGACCGGATCACCCGCGAGGAGCTGGACGAGAGGTTCGGCGGCTCGCAGGACGACGAGGCGATCGAGGAGGCGGTGGCGCTCGGGGTGCTGGAGCGCGTCCCGGGCCGGGCCGACGAGTTCCTCGTACCGAGCCCGCAAGAGCTGGCGGTGGCCGTCGAGTTGTACGCGGCGGGCGTTCCGCTGCTCGCCATCTCCGGCCACCTCAAGGAACTGCGCGGCCAGGTCGAGCACATAGCCTCCCGTTTCCTGGAGTTCACCACCGAGCACGTCTTCGCCCGCTATCTCGGCCACCGGCCGCCCACCGACTCCGACGCGGCCGAGGCGGCATCGATGGTCCGCCGCCTGCGGCCGCTCGCGCAGCAGACGGTCGACGCCGAACTGGCACGCGCGATGCGGACGTTCGCCACCCGTCACCTGAACCACCACCTCGGCTCGCGGCAGAGCGTCATCGAGGGGAGCGAGACCCGCCCGGTCCTGCTTCCCGCACGTACAACGCAGGCCGTGCAGGAGCTGGTCGGCGCGGACCAGGTGGCGGCCTTCGTCGCCGCCGCCGCCGAACGCGAGGTGCAGGCACGCACGTTGGACGCACTCGCGTCATCGCACGCAAACCACAGCAAGGTTGATGAAAGCGGTTAAATCACCCGCCAGTTGTCCACAGAGCTGTCAAATCTCCTGTGGATAAGCCGAGTTGGCTGTGGATCAAACATCGGTACGGAAAAAGCTGAAAGGAATCCTGTAAGAAATCCGGATGCGCCGATGAACCGCCCACGGGCACGCTGGCGGGATGGACGAACGTCGCACTGTCAAGGTGTCCAAGTACCTCTCGAAGCATCTGCGGCACCAGCCGGAGCACATCGGCATCGCGCTCGACGACAACGGCTGGGTGGACATCGAGACACTGCTGAGCGCGGCGGCCCGGCACGGCTTCGCCATCACCCGCGCCGAGCTCGACCACGTCGTCACCGTCAACGACAAGCGCCGCTTCACGGTGGACGGCGACCGCATCCGCGCCAACCAGGGCCACACCGTCACCGTCGACCTGGACCTGCCGCCCGCGCAGCCGCCGGCGTACCTCTACCACGGCACGGTGGCCCGGGTGCTGGACGCGATCCGGGCCGAGGGCCTGCGCCCCATGGCCCGCCACCACGTCCACCTCTCCCCCGACCGCGAGACGGCCACCCGGGTCGGCGCCCGGCGCGGCCGCCCCCTGGTGCTCACCGTGGACGCGGGCGCCATGCACCGCGCCGGCCACGTCTTCCGGGTCAGCGCCAACGGGGTCTGGCTCGCCGAGGCCGTACCCCCTCAGTTCCTGCTGCTGCGCGGGTGAACCCCCTGGCCGTCAGGCCAGCTGGGCGGGTACCTCCGTCGCGATGCGCTCGTAGACGGCCGGATCGATGTCGAAGTCGGAGCCCGGGATCGGGGCGTGGACGGCGATCTCGGTGAACCCGAGCTCCGCGTGGCGGCCCGCGAAGTCGACGAAGGCGTCCACCGACTCCATGGGGGCGTTGCGGTCGGGCGTGAACCCGGTGAGCAGGATCCGGTCCAGCTCGGTCGCGTCCCGGCCGATCTCCGCGCAGGCGGCGGCGAGCCTCCGGCTCTGTCCCCGGAGGGCTTCCACCGACTGCTCGGGGGTGCCGGTCTCGTACAGCTTCGGGTCGCCGGTGGTGACCCACGCCTGCCCGTACCGGGCGGCCAGCTTCAGCCCGCGCGGGCCGGTCGCGGCGACCGCGAAGGGCAGCCGGGGCCGCTGGACGCAGCCCGGGATGTTGCGGGCCTCCACGGCGGAGTAGTGCGTCCCCTGCCAGGTCACCGCGTCCTCGGTGAGCAGCCGGTCCAGGAGCGGGACGAACTCTCCGAAGCGGTCGGCGCGCTCATGCGGGGTCCAGGCCTCCTGCCCCAGCGCGGTGGCGTCGAACCCGCTGCCGCCGGCGCCGATGCCGAGGGTGATCCGGCCGCCGGAGATGTCGTCCAGGGAGATCAGCTCCTTGGCCAGGGTCACGGGGTGGCGGAAGTTCGGCGAGGTGACCAGCGTTCCCAGGCGCAGCCGCTGCGTGGCCGTCGCGGCGGCGGTGAGCGTGGGGATCGCGCCGAACCACGTCCGGTCGCGGAAGCTCCGCCAGGACAGGTGGTCGTAGGTGTAGGCGGTGTGGAAGCCGAGTTCCTCGGCTCGGCGCCACATGTCTCGGCCGCCGTCGTGCCAGCGGTCGATCGGCAGGATCACAGTGCTCAGTCGCATGAGGGCGACCCTACGAGAGGCCGAGCAGGTGGCGCATCGACCCCGCGGCGTCACCGCGGCAGTTGTCGAACAGGACACGTTCCGGCCCGGATCTCTCCCATCCCGCCCGGCTTCCCGCAAGGTGCCGACGGGCTCGCCGCCTCCGTCCGGAACCTGCTGGCATATGCCATAGGCATGGTTGCAGATCAGAGGCGCGCCCACTCAAATGTGCGCCCCTCCGCACGCACGTGCAGCTGGGTGGGCGAGAATGGCCAGGTGACCCCAGCTACCGATGCGCCTCTGCCTGCCGTGACCCGGCTGATCGCGACCGACCTAGACGGCACCCTGCTGCGCGACGACAAGACGCTCTCCGCGCGCACCGTCGCCGCGCTCGCCGCGGCCGAGGAGGCCGGGATCGAGGTCTTCTTCGTCACCGGCAGGCCGGCCCGCTGGATGGGCGTCGTCAGCGACCATGTGCAGGGTCACGGGCTGGCGATCTGCGCGAACGGCGCCGTGGTCACCGATCTGCGGGCGGACCGCGAGTTGCTCACCGTACGGGCGCTGGAGCGCGAGGCCGCCCTGGACGTCGTGCGCACCCTGCGCGACGTCGCCCCCGGTACCTCCTTCGCCGTCGAGATGACCACCGGCATCAACTACGAGCCGTCCTACCCGCCCTTCCACCTGGACCCCGGCGCCACGGTCGCCATCGCGGAGAAGCTGCTCCACGAGGACGTGCCGGGCGACGGTGCTCCCGTGCTCAAGCTCCTCGCCCACCACACCGAGATGCCCCCGGACGCCTTCCTCGCCCTGGCCCGTACGGCGGCCGGGGAACGGGCCTCCATCACCCGGTCCAGCCCCTCCGCGCTCCTGGAGGTCAGCGGGCTCGGGGTCTCCAAGGCCAGCACGCTCGCCGCCTGCTGCGCCGAGCGCGGCATCTCCGCCGCCGACGTGGTCGCCTTCGGGGACATGCCCAACGACGTCGAGATGCTCGGCTGGGCCGGTGCCTCGTACGCGATGGGCAACGCCCACCCCGCCGCACTGGCCGCCGCCTCGGGGCAGACCCTCACCAACGAGGAGGACGGGGTGGCCGTGGTCATCGAGCGGATCCTCGCCGCCCGCTGATCCCCCACCGAATCACCGGCTCGCAACGCCACCCGGCGACCGCACGCCCCGGCCGCTCGACCCGCCGGTCACAGCGGCGCCTCCCACACCACCGTCGTACCGCCCCCGCCTTCTCCGATCCCCGGGCCGAACCAGCTCGCCCCGCCCAGCGACTCGGCCCGGCGCGCCAGGTTGCGCAGGCCGCTGCGGCGCCCGCCCTCCGGGATGCCCACCCCGTCGTCGGCCACCGACAGGCGCACCGCGGCCCGGCCGTCCGGCAGGGTCGCCGTGGCGTCCACGACCACGTCGATCACCGATGCCTCGGCGTGCCGGAAGGCGTTGGACAGGGCCTCGCGCAGCGCGGCGACGAGGTTCTTGCCGGTCAGCTCGCCGACGAGCGAGTCGACGGCGCCCAGGAAGCGGTGCGAGGGCTTGAAACCGAGCGGGACCGCCGCCATGTTGATCTCCCGCAGGACGCGGGTGCGGAGCCCGGAAGGGGCCTCGGCCGGCTCCTGCTGGAGCGCGAAGATGGCCGTACGGATCTCCTGGATGGTCACGTCCAGCTCGTCGACCGCCCGGCCCACCCCGGTCCGTACCTCGGGCACCACCGACCTGCGCTGGGCGCTCTCCAGCATCATCCCGGTGGCGAAGAGGCGCTGGATGACGAGGTCGTGGAGGTCGCGGGCGATCCGGTCGCGGTCCTCGTAGACGGCCAGCCGCTCCCGGTCCCGCTGCGCCTCGGCCATCATCAGCGCGAGGGCGGCCTGCGAGGCGAACTGGGTGGCGAGCGTCCGCTCGGTCCGGCTGAAGGGACGCGCGCCCCGCGCCCGGGGCGTCGCCAGGGCGCCGAGCACCCTGCCGCCGCTCCGCAGCGGCAGCAGCATGCTGGGCCCGAACCGGCCGGCCAGTCTGGTGACCATCCGGCCGTCGGCGGCCGAGTCGTCGATGAAGACCGCCTCCCCGGCCATCAGCCTCGCGACCACCGCGCTCCGGGCCGGGATGATCACCCCCAGCGAGTCCGAGGGGTCGTCGGCGGAGACGGCGACGATCTCCAGTCCGCCGTCCCCGGTGGGCAGCAGCACGATCCCGGCAGCCGAATCGGCGAGGTGGCGGGCCTGTTCGGCGACCACGGAGAGCGCGTCGTCGGCATCCCCGCCCGAGAGGAGGGCGGTGGTCACCGCCACCGAACCGTCGATCCAGCGCTCCCGCTGGCGCGCCGCCTCGTACAGCCGGGCGTTGCCGATGGCGATCCCGGCCTCGGTGGCGAGCACCCGCACCATGTGCAGGTCGTAGTCGCTGAACTCGCCGCCGTCCTGCTTCTCGGCCAGGTAGAGGTTGCCGAAGACCTCTCCCTGGACCCGGATCGGCACACCGAGGAAGGTCCGCATCCGGGGGTGGCCCGGCGGGAAGCCGGCCGAGCGCGGATCGTCGGTCAGATCGGCCAGCCGTACGGGTTCGGGGTCGCGGATCAGCGCGCCCAGCAGGCCCCGGTGGCCGTCGGGTCTGCGCCCGATCGCCCGTGCGACCTCCTCCGGGACTCCGTGGGTGACGAAGTCGGAGAGCCCCGCGCCCGCCTCGTCGACGACGCCGATGGCGGCGTACCGGGCGTGGGCGAGCTCCGCCGCAGTCGCGCAGATGCGGTTCAGGGTGGAGTGCAGCTCCAGCCCCGTGCCGACCGAACGCATCGCTTCCAGCAGCTGCGGGACCCGGGCGGTGAGCTCGGCGGACAGGCCCCGCAGGCTGCGGGTGGCCTCGGTGGCGGCATCGAGTGGGTCCTGCGGGTCCGGCTCTGCCATGACCTGAGACTAGTTAGTGGCGATGGGTGAGGAAAGTCGAGTTTTCCCGTCCCTGGGTCCTCAGCCGGGCACCCACGGACTCACGCCCCCGCCACCACCGTCTCCGCCTCCCGCTCCAGCATCCGGCGCAGCGGCCCCTCCTCGGCGGCCAGCTCCGCGTACGGCCCCCGTTGCGCCACCCGGCCCGCCTCCAGCACCAGCACCTCGTCGACCGCCTCGACCCCGGCCAGCCGGTGGGTGATCAGGACGGTCGTCCGCCCTTCGGTCGCCGCCAGCAGGTCGGCGGTGAGCGCGTCGGCGGTCGCCAGGTCCAGGTGCTCGGCCGGCTCGTCCAGGACGAGGACAGGGAAGTCGGCCAGGAGCGCACGGGCCAGGGCGAGGCGCTGGCGCTGCCCGCCGGAGAGCCGCGCGCCGTGCTCGCCCACCGGGGTGTCGAGCCCCTCGGGCAGGGAGCGGACCCACTCCAGCAGCCGGGCCCGGGAGAGGGCGTCGTCCAGCTCGGCGTCGGTGGCTCCGGTACGGGCGAGGCGCAGGTTCTCGCGGATCGAGCTGTCGAAGACGTGGGCGTCCTGGGCGCACAGGCCCACGGACCGCCGTACGGTGTCGCCGTCCAGGTCGGCCGCCTCCACACCGCCGAGGCTGTACGTCCCCGACGACGCGTCCAGGAAGCGGAGGAGGACCTGGGCAAGGGTCGTCTTGCCCGAGCCGGAGGGGCCGACGACCGCGATGCGGCGGCCGGGCACCAGGGTCAGGTCCAGCGACTCCAGTACGTCGTGCTCGGCCCCCGGGTAGCGGGCCGACAGCCCCCGCACCTCCAGCGGGAACGGCGAGGCGGGCGCATCGGCCGGGGCCGCCGGCTCCCGTACGGGTACGGGGGCGTCGAGCACCTCGTACACCCGCTCCGCACTCCGCAGAACCCGCTGGCGGTACTGGACGGCGAGCGGCATTCCGGCGACGGCCTCGAAGGCGGCGAGCGGGGTGAGCACCACCACCGCGAGCGCGACCCCGGCCAGCCGGCCGTCGTTCACGGCGGGGACGGCGACGAACGCGGCCGCCACCACCGTGAGCCCGCAGACCAGGGCGGAGAGCCCGCCACCCAGGGCCGTCGCGGTGGCCGCGCGGGAGGCGATCCGGGTCAGCAGGCCGTCGGCCGCCCGCATGTGGGCCTGCCGGGCCGGGAGCGCCCCGGCGACGGTCAGCTCGGCCGTACCGCCGAGGAGATCGGTGACCCGGGTGGCCAGGGCGGCGCGCGCGGGCGCCAGCTGACGTTCCGTACGGCGGGCGAAGGCACCGCTGACCAGCGGCACGCCGACCCCGGCGACCAGCAGCCCGACCGCCAGGATCACACCCGCCTCGGGCAGCAGCCAGCCGGTGAACCCGGCGGCGGCCACGGAGACCGTGAGCGCGGTCCCGGCGGGCAGCAGCCAGCGCAGCCAGTAGTCCTGGAGCGCGTCCACGTCGGCGACGAGCCGGGAGAGCAGGTCGCCCCGGCGCACCGTGCGCAGACCGGCGGGTGCGACGCGTTCGAGGCCCCGGTACACCGCCACCCGGAGTTCGGCGAGCAGCTTGAGCACGGCGTCGTGGGAGACGAGGCGCTCCGCGTACCGGAACACCGCCCGGCCGATACCGAAGGCGCGCGTCGCGGTGACGGCCATCATCAGGTAGAGCACCGGCGGCTGTTCGGAGGCGCGGGAGATCAGCCAGCCGGAGACGGCCATGAGCCCCACGGCCGACCCCACGGCGAGACTGCCCAGCAGCAGCGCCAGGGCCAGCTGCCCGCGCTGCGCGCCCGCCGCCTCACGGACCCGGGCGAGGACCCGCCCGGAGCGGGCGGCGGTCTCCCGCAGCAGTCCGGTCTCCGGGGCCGCGTCGGCCTCCGGGCCGCCCTCGGACCCGCGCACGTCCGCCGGCTCCAGCAGGTCCGCGGCTTCCAGCACGTCTCCGGGGCGGCGCGCGTCCAGCGGCTCACCGCCCGCGAGAGCCTGCGGCACGGGCAGGCCGGACGCGGCGGTGGTACCGGCGGGCTGAGGAGCACCAGCTCCCTGCGGCTCCAGCGTCACCACGCGGTCCGCCACCGCCAGCAGCGCCGGACGGTGGACGACCAGCAGCACGGTCCGCCCCGCCGCCAGCCTCCGTACGGCGTCGACGATCCCCGCCTCCGTCTCCCCGTCCAGGCTCGCGGTCGGCTCGTCCAGGAGCAGCAGCGGCCGGTCGGCCAGGAACGCGCGGGCCAGGGCGAGGCGCTGGCGCTGGCCCGCGGAGAGCCCGGCGCCGTCCTCGCCCAGCCGGGTCCGCTCCCCGTCGGGCAGCTCGGCGACGAAGTCGTACGCCCCGGCGTCCCGCAGCGCCGCCACCACCGCCTCGTCGTCGGCGTCGGGCCGGGCGAGGCGTACGTTCTCCGCGATCGTGCCCGCGAAGAGGTGCGGGCGCTGGGGGACCCAGGCGATCCGGCTTCGCCAGCGCTCCAGGTCCAGATCCGCGAGGTCCCGGCCGCCGACCCGGACGTGTCCCTCGTCGGGTACGGCGAACCCCAGGACCACGTTCAGCAGAGTGGACTTGCCGACGCCGCTCGGCCCGACCAGGGCGACGGTCTCCCCCGGCTCGACGGTGAGGGAGGCGGCGTCCAGCGACGGATCGGTGCGGCCCTCGTGGCGTACGGTCACCTCCGCCAGCTCCAGGCGCGTGGAGTCCGGGACCTCCTCGGTGCCCGCGGCTCGGGGCTCGGTCTCCAGGACCGCGAAGATCTCCTCGGCGGCCGAGAGCCCCTCCGCCGCCGCGTGGTACTGCGCCCCGACCTGCCGGATCGGCAGATAGGCCTCCGGCGCCAGGATCAGGACCACCAGCCCGGTGTAGAGGTCGAGCTCCCCGTGCACGAGCCGCATCCCGATGGTGACGGCGACGAGCGCGACCGACAGGGTCGCGAGCAGCTCCAGGGCGAACGAGGAGAGGAAGGCGATCCGCAGGGTGCGCAGGGTGGCCCGGCGGTACTGCGTGGTGATGGTGCGGATCGACTCGGCCTGAGCCTTGGCGCGGCCGAAGACCTTGAGCGTCGGCAGCCCGGCGACGACGTCCAGGAAGTGGCCGGAGAGCCGGGACAGCAGCTGCCACTGCCGGTCCATCCGGGACTGGGTGGCCCAGCCGATCAGGATCATGAAGAGGGGGATGAGGGGCAGCGTGACCACGATGATCGCCGCCGAGACCCAGTCCTCGGTGACGATCCGGGCCAGCACGGCCACCGGCACGACGACCGCGAGCCCGAGCTGCGGCAGATAGCGCGCGAAGTAGTCGTCGAGCGCGTCGACCCCGCGTGTCGCCAGCGCCACCAGGGAGCCGGTGCGCTGCCCGCTCAGCCAGCCGGGGCCCAGAAGCGCGGCCCGCTCCAGGAGCCGGCCGCGCAGTTCGGACTTGACCGCCGCGCTCGCCCGGTGGGCCGCCAGTTCGGTGAGCCAGGCGACCAGGGCGCGCCCGAGGGCGACCCCCACGAGCAGGAGCAGCGGGGTACGGAGCTGGGTGACCGTGAGCCCGTCCTCGAAACCGCCCACCACGATCTCGGCGATGAGCATCGCCTGGGCGATCACCAGCGCGGCGCCGACCAGACCGAGGGCCACCACGGCCGCCAGGAAGAAGCGGGTGGCACGGGCGTACCGCAGCAGACGCGGGTCGATCGGTTTCACGTGAAACATCCCCCAGCGGGATCAGCGAGGTGGGCCGGGCCGTGTTTCACGTGAAACACGGCCCGTCGGGGCCGGTGCGGATCAGTGCGCGTCCGCGATGTGCTGGGTGCCGATCCGCTTGCGGAACACCCAGTACGTCCAGCTCTGGTACAGCAGCACCATGGGCGTGGCGATGCCCGCGCACCAGGTCATGATCTTCAGCGTGTACGGCGTGGACGAGGCATTGGTGACCGTGAGGTTCCATGCCTCGTTCAGCGAGGATGGCATGACGTTCGGGAAGAGCGTCAGGAAGAGCATCCCCACCGCCGCCACGATCGTCAGCCCCGAGAACGCGAACGACCAGCCCTCGCGCCCCTTGGCGATGGCACCGATCGCCGCCACCAGGGCCGCCACCGCCACGATCAGCGCCACGAGGCTCCACCGGCCGCCGTCGACGGCCTGGGTCCAGAGCAGGAAACCCAGCGCGAGCACCGCCGTCACCAGGCCGAGCTTCAGCGCCAGCGAGCGCGCCCGCACCCGGATGTCCCCGGCCGTCTTGAGCGCGGCGAACACCGCACCGTGGAAGGTGAAGAGGGAGAGCGTGACGAGTCCGCCGAGGATCGCGTACGGGTTCAGCAGGTCGAAGAAGGTGCCGACGTACTCCATGTCGGCGTCGATCTTCACGCCCCGCACGATGTTCCCGAACGCCACACCCCAGAGCAGCGCGGGGATCAGCGAGGTCCAGAAGATGGTGGTCTCCCAGTTGGTCTGCCACCGCTCCCCGTTCCGCTTGGCGCGGTACTCGAAGGCCACCCCACGCAGGATCAGGCAGAGCAGGATGATCAGCAGCGGCAGGTAGAACCCGGAGAACAGCGTGGCGTACCACTCGGGGAAGGCCGCGAAGGTGGCGCCGCCCGCGGTGAGCAGCCAGACCTCGTTGCCGTCCCAGACGGGTCCGATCGTGTTGATGAGGACTCGCCGCTCCTTGCGGTCCCGGGCGAGCAGCTTGGTGAGGACCCCGATGCCGAAGTCGAATCCCTCCAGGAAGAAGTAGCCGATCCAGAGGACGGCTATGAGCACGAACCAGACGTCGTGGAGTTCCATCTCTCAGCTCCTGTGCTCTCAGTACGAGAAGGCCATGGGCCGGTCGGCGTCTTCGTCGTCGTGGCCGTTGATCCGGGTGGGCGGGTTGAGGTCGGACTCGGTGAGCTCCGGCGGCCCGGCCTTGATGTACTTCACGAGCAGCTTGACCTCGATGACCGCGAGCACGGCGTAGATGAGGGTGAAGAGGATCATCGAGGTGAGGATCTCGCCCTGCGATACGCCGGGGGAGACCCCGTCGCGGGTCTGGAGCACCCCGTAGACCACCCACGGCTGGCGGCCCATCTCGGTGAAGATCCAGCCCCAGGAGTTGGCGATGAGCGGGAAGAGCAGGGTCCAGAGCGCGGTGAGCCAGTAGAGCTTGGTGAACTTCGGGCTGAGCGCCTTGTTCCGGAAGAGGACCAGGTTGGGGACCTCGTCCTCACCGGTCCGCAGCGCCGGTGGCAGCAGGAACTTCCTCCGGGTCAGCCAGAGCCCCAGGAGGCCGAGGCCGAAGGAGGCCATCCCGAAGCCGATCATCCAGCGGAAGCTCCAGAAGGCGACCGGGATGTTGGGCCGGTAGTCGCCGGGGCCGTACTTCTCCTCCAGCGTCTTGTTGATGTCGTTGATGCCGGGGACGTGCGAGTTCGGGTCGTTGTTGGCGAGGAAGGAGAGCACACCGGGGAGCGAGATCTCGACGGAGTTGTGGCCCTTGCTGACGTCGCCGTACGCGAAGATCGAGAACGGTGCGCCGTCCTCGCCGTCCCACAGGGCCTCGGCGGCGGCCATCTTCATCGGCTGCTGGCGGAACATGACCTTGGCCAGGCTGTCGCCGCTGACGGCGGTGAGCATTCCGGCGATCACCACCGTGATCAGTCCCAGGCGCAGAGAGGTCCGCATCACCGGGATGTGCTTCTTGCGCGCGAGGTGGAAGGCGGCGATGCCGACCATGAAGGCCCCGCCGACCAGGAAGGCCGCCGTGATGGTGTGGAAGAACTGGGTGATCGCGGTGTCCTGGGTGAGCACCTGCCAGAAGTCGGTGAGCTCGGCGCGGCCGCGCTCCTCGTTGATGCGGTAGCCGACCGGGTGCTGCATCCAGGAGTTGGCGGCCAGGATGAAGTAGGCGGAGAGGATCGTGCCGAGCGAGACCATCCACATGCAGGCGAGGTGGATCTTCTTCGGCAGCCGGTCCCAGCCGAAGATCCACAGTCCGATGAAGGTGGACTCGAAGAAGAAGGCGATCAGCGCCTCGAAGGCGAGCGGAGCGCCGAAGATGTCACCGACGAAGCGCGAGTAGTCCGACCAGTTCATGCCGAACTGGAACTCCTGGACGATGCCCGTGACCACGCCCATGGCGATGTTGATCAGGAACAGCTTGCCCCAGAACTTGGTGGCCCTGAGGTACTTCTCGTTGTTCGTCCGCACCCAGGCGGTCTGCAGGCCGGCGGTGAGCGCGGCGAGCGAGATCGTCAGCGGAACGAAGAGGAAGTGGTAGACGGTGGTGATGCCGAACTGCCATCGCGCCAGGGTCTCCGGCGCCAGAGCGAGGTCCACGTCGTCTTTCTCCTTACGTCGCCGTGGTGACACCACGTCGCCGTGGCCACCGGGCACTCTGCCCCTTTAATCCCACTGATCGTGGGCCAAACGGGGCACGCTTGTGAACGCGTTCACATTCACAAGCAATTATGGCGCACACACTTTCGGACCGTTCGACCGGGGGTACCCCTTTTCGCTCCCGTGGGCCCCGGAGGCCCCCGGGGCCCACGCAGAAGGCCCCGGACGAGAACGTCATGTTCCAGACGCCGTTGGTCCAGCCGCCGACCGAGCTGTCGCGGGTGTACCACTGCTGCTGCGAGTACGGGCCGACCTCGCCG